>JALSZZ010000168.1 GCA_027075825.1 Mariprofundaceae bacterium
TCCTTTTCTTCATTCACGCGCCATTGTTTCAAAAACCATCGGGATACAATGGCAGCAAGCTGCTCCGGCTGCCACTGATCGCCCTTTCGGTGCGCCTTGTCGTTGAAATACGCGCGTAGTGGCTTGAGCTCCAGATTGCTGACATGGCAGATCAGATGCCATCGCTTGTTATTGTCCAGTCCATCGTATTTCCGAACAGCCTTGGCGAAGCGTTGCATATAGCGATGTGGGTGCTTGTTGGCATGGTTCAGATCATACCGGATTTCCTCGAAATATTTACGGCGATGCCGCGCACCGGAAAGTGCTTCTTCCGCGACCCTGTGAATGGCGAAGAACAGGTGTTCCAGATGTCGCTGGATGTGTTTCCTGTGTGCCGCGTTATCCAGCGCTTCGGCATGCTTTTCGATGTCAAATTGATGAAAGCGCAGTTGTGCCAGCACGTTCTTCGCCTGCGGCTGTTCAGTCTTCGGATGAAAACATATCATCTTCCGCGAAAGGATCGTCTTCTTCTGAAGACATAGCTGGCGGATGGCCGTCGTAAATCAGGTAATTGCGGTTTTGCCGCCAGGCGTTGCGGGTGAAAATGTAAGGGTCAAGCGCCATATCATCGCGCATGGCAGCCGCATCTTCCAGGCGGGCGCGCAAATCCACATATTTTAGCACCGTTAAAGGGATGGTCACCTGGGGAGAGAGCACAAAAGCGCTCCAAAACAAGGCATCGGTGGCAGTTGAGGTGACGAAGTCCGGCGTTTTTCGTACGGAGTTTGGCCCGTAAAAAGGATAAACGATATAAGCGCCCTGGGGTGCGCCCCACACGGCCAGCGTCTGGCCAAAATCTTCGTTATGTTTTTCCAGTCCGATGGATGAGGCGACATCGGCAAAACCCAGCATGCCAACGGTTGAATTGATCAGGAAGCGTCCCAGATCGTTGAACCCTTGTTTACCCTTGCCTTGCAGGAAACTGTTTAATACGGTGTTAAGGTAAGTGGCGTTATCATAAAAATTGGAGATGGCAGTTCGCAGGCCTTTGCTGGTTACAGCCGTGTATCCCGTTGCCAGCGGTTTGAGCAATACTTTGTCAAGCCCGTCATTGACCGCATATGTTGCACGGTTTACAGGCTGCAGCGGATCGAAATCATTGCGCGCCGTTGCACAGGCGCTGAGTGAGAGCATAAGCAGAGCGAGAAAAATTTTCATCATTGCGGTATGCTTGCGAGCCGTGCAGGGGAATGCAAGTACCCGACAGGAGAACATCATGACATGTGATATTTCATTAACGAAAGCGGCTGTTGCCCGGTTGCGGCAACAACTTGCCAGCGAGCAACGCCCGGCCATGCGTCTTTCGGTCAAAAAAGCCGGATGCAGCGGTCTTGAATATGTGTTTGATTACGCTGATGACGCGACTGAAAACGATTTGCGTTATGAGCAGGACGGCATTGTGATTTATGTGGATGGGCCATCGTACGACATGGCCCTGAAAGGTTTGCAGATTGATTACCAGCAAGACCTTTTATCATCGGCATTTGTCTTTAACAATCCCAACAAGAAAGGGGAGTGTGGCTGCGGTATATCGTTTACGGTGTAAGGCCGCAGCAAAGGAAGTGGAGCCGATGATCCGATTTGAACGGACGACCTGCTCATTACGAGTGAGCTGCTCTACCAGCTGAGCTACATCGGCATCTTCCCTGAGGAACAAAGCATGACTGTTGCTGCTTTGAAAAGGCCGCGAATCATAGCGATAAAAAAGCATCTGAAAAGGCCAGGATTCCGTCGGACGCTGACAAATCTGTTACGAAAACCGGATTTTGGCCAAATCTTCGCCCTGTCCTGGCGCTGCTGGTCACCGCCAACAGGTCGTATATCTGGTTCAATCCCGCTATTTCTCGTGACGATTGCCAAAGTCCGACAGACTCCTAGCTTATTGCAGTAAATTAGTATTATGTATCAATACCTTCGCCAAAATTTAGTGCGTTTAGCCTAAGGCAAGTAAGTAACCGCCCCATTCTGGAATATCGTCGTATATTAAAAATCACATCGCCAACCCTCCCGATGCTATTTTTAATATAAGCTTTCTAAATCAAGTTGTTACAAACACTAGCTTTTTCAGCTTACATATCGCCTAAAGTTGGCGAAGGTATTGATGTATGCCGAATTAATTCCAGAGGTTCATTTTCGGGCAGAAGAAAGCAGCAGATGGGGTTGGTTTGGTGCTGACAGCCTGACGCATGATGCTGGATTGCAAGACTTGACCCCAAAATTCAGTAAGCCGCTGAACGTGAATGGCAAAGAGGTCGCTGTGCTGAAAATCCGTGAACCGCTGGCTGCGGATCTGATCAGCATGCCGGATGATATGCCGCGCAATGCGCAAATGCTGCGGCTGATCGAGCTATGCAGCGATCACGCGCCAGGTGATCTGGCGGGGATGAGCGGCAAGGATTTTTTCGCCGCCTGTGAGGTGGTGAATGATTTTTTTGGCGTAAGCCGGGATGGCGTGATGGCGATGATCGCCAACCTGGCCAGCGTCTGGCACTGGCAGGCGGCTGAAATGAAGGCCATGCCAGTGCGCGAACTGGCGCGCTGGCATGCGCTGATGCTGGAGCGTCAGTGATCTTCGTCGTCCCGCTTGATCCACCCGTCATAGGCGCGGTCGTGCGGCGCAATTTCCGGCGGGTATCCGGCCCAGACTGACATGATCAGCATCACGCCACCAATCAACATCAGAGCCAAAAAAACGATGCCGGCAATGCTCAGTACGATAATAAAAATAATAACCCACGTGTACATTCCCGACATTCATCACCCCCTGATCCTGTTTTCAGGAATAAATTTGTTCATGAAGAGTTATGGGGTCTACCATTCGATTTTTGCATGGTGGCACATAGAGAACACTTCTGCTAATGTTTGTCCCTGGCGGGGGTGTAGCTCTTGGGGTTCGCAGTTTTTCTGACTGCTCGGCTTCTGAAATGCTGCC
>JALSZZ010000169.1 GCA_027075825.1 Mariprofundaceae bacterium
TTTTTGCCGCGCCGGCAAACTGGGCGGGTGTTACGGGTTTTGATTATGTGGTGAATGACGGGCTGGTGGATTCTGCCCCGGCAACGGTAACCATGACGGTGCAGGATGTGCAGCCGCCTGTGCTTACGCCACCGGCGGATGCCTATGTGGAAGCAGGCTCAGCCAGTGGAACAGCGGCGAGCGACCCTTATATTCAGGCATTCATGGCGGCATTGCAGGTGGTGGACAATGTCGGCGTGGTATCGTTGCAGAATGATGCGCCTGGCGTATTCCCCATCGGCAGAACGCCGGTAAGCTTTATCGCTGTTGATGCGGCAGGCAATACGGCATCAACGACTGCTGCTGTCATCGTGCGCGATACCACGGCACCGGTCATCACGCTCAATGGCGGCAATATGGCGATTCCTGCCGGTTCGGTGTTCAATGACCCTGGCGCAACCGTCAGCGATGCCGTGAGTACAGGGCTGACAGCCCAGATCACGGGCGTGGTGGATACTGCCATCACCGGCAGCTATACGCTGACTTATACGGCCAGCGATGCTGCTGGCAATGCGGCGCAGCCTGTTAGCCGCCTGGTGACAGTGTTTGCGACCTCAACAGCGCCGGTATTTGTCAACGCACCGCTGGCGGATGTCTATGTAGAAGCAACCGGGGTGACTACGCCTTACGCCCTGGCCACGCCGGTGGTCACTGATCCCAACGATCCGGTGGTCTCCGTCACAGTGGATAATCCGGGACCGTATCCGGTGGGCATCACGCCGTTGCGCTGGACGGCCACTGACAGCTACGGCACGGCCACAACGGTAACGCAGCAGATCATCGTCAGTGATACGACAGCGCCATCCGTCAGCGCGCCTGCACCCATGATGGTAATTGCTCAGGATGGGTATGGCGCGCCGATCACTGACCCGTACATTGTCGCCTGGCTGGCGGCAGCCACGGCCACCGACAGCGTCGGCGTTGTCTCCACCTATCATGATGCCCCGACGCAATTCCCACTGGGGCGGACGACGGTGACCTTCAGCGCCAGCGATGCCGCTGGCAATCGGGGAACGGCAACGTCGTATGTGGATGTTTATACCTATATCAATGGTGTGCTGGCTGCTGGTCGTCCGCTGGCGAATGGCCTGCTGACTGTGCGCGACCTTTACGGCAACACAGCGACGGCGGTCGCTGATGCCTATGGCGCTTACCAGCTTCAGGGCATGCTGATTCCTCCGTTGCTGTTGCAGGTGGATCGCTACGCTCTGCCGTCGCTGTTCTCCGTCTCGCTCGATGGTTATGGCTATGCCCATGTTACCACGCTGAGCACGCTGATCACCGCTCGCCTGCTGAATGCCGCCAATAGCGCGCAAATCCAGGCCGCCTTTGCCGATCCGTACAGCAGCGGACTGATGACACCGACACGGTTGACGGCCATCGTGGGTCAGTTGAAAGCCATGCTCGGCATCAGCACGCTGAGCCGTCTGGGCAGGCAGAATCCGCTGGATGATCCCGCTTTCCGCGCCGATGGCACAGGCTTTGATGCCGTGATGGACGCACTCAGTCTCAATGAACGCGATGAAGATGGCGATGGCCTGCCAGATCTGGTGCTGGCCAGTCGTGCGCCGGGGGCAGCGGCTGTGCTCAGCGTTTCCTCCCTGCAGGCAGCGCTGCTGACGGGAGCAGGAAGCTTTGCCATTCCCGGCGCGGCGCTGATGGGCGATGATGTGTATGGCCAGCTCATACAGGAAGGCGATCTTGTGTTGCCGGGCGCACCAGCGACTGTGATCAACACGGGGGTATTGCCATTGACGGCGCTGGCCTACAACAGGGAAGAGGTCAGCCGTATTCTGCCAGCAGCAGTGGCGACTGCCGATGCCAATGGCCTGAATATGAATGACCCTTACACCCGGCAAACACTGGGCTATTTCGTCGGCGAACTGCTTGTATCACTGCAACGCAGCCAGCATCCAGGGATGCGCTACGATACCACGCTGGAGGCACAGGTGCAGCGCGAAACCGCTTATGTGCTGGCGCCGTCTGTGGACGTGTACGGCAGTTTCACACCTGGTTTTGATCCTTACGCAGCAGCGCAGACCACGGTGTGGCGCATGACGACACCGACACAGGCAATTTCTGCCGTGCCGGGACGCATGGCGGCCAGCGCTGCCCGGAATATCAGCATCGGACTGGATTACCAGACCAGCGATAGCGCCATGACCACCGGACTGGGCCTGCGCATTTACTATGATGCCAGCCGCCTGAGCTGGACAGGGTTAAGCGGCGTATGGCCCGGCGGCCTGCTGGCGCAGGACAGCCTGCCACAACCTGATGTGAATAATGATGATCACGATCCGGCAACAGACAGCTTCATTGGCATTGCCTGGGCAGACCTTTATGCCAGTTGGCCGGGCAATGGGCAGCCTGTGCGTCTGGCCAACGTTGGCTTCAGCCTGCTGCCAGCGACGGTGGGCAGTGTCACGACCATCCATATCGGCACTACTTCAGCGGCCGCCACGCATCATGCCACGACGGTGGATGTGCCGGTCACCATGCTGGCAACCGGTACGCTGGTGGCCGCAGTGCAGGCCAATAATACGCCATGTAACGTGCACTGGAGCGTCAACAACTCGCCCTATGTGGTGCAGGACAGCGTCACCGTACCGCCGGGATGCGCACTGGCTATTGATCCTTATGTGATCGTCCGTTTTGCCGCTGGCACAACGCTGGATGTGTATGGCGTACTGGATACATATGGGCAGGCTGGCGGGGAAATCGTGCTGACCAGCCTGAATGATGATGCTTATGGCCTGACAGTGGCAGGGAGCAATGGCCAGCCTGCACCGAATGACTGGGCTGGCATTCGCTATTTCAATGGTGCTTCAGGCAGTTTGCAGTTTGCTCATATTCGCTATGCCGGTACAGGCGTGTTCATCCGCAATGCGTCGCCGCACATCAGCGATGTGCTGATTAGCAACAGTCAT
>JALSZZ010000170.1 GCA_027075825.1 Mariprofundaceae bacterium
GGGGGTTGCCATTTGTCGTATCCAGATCGATCCGGGGCATGCCCAGCAATCCACCGAGTGAAATATGCAGGCACAGTTCGCCGCGCACCTGCATCAGTCCGAGTAATACATCCGGATTTCTGTGCGGCAGTGGCGATGGTTGTCTGACGGGCAAAACTTCATGCACCTGTGCCACAGGGAGCGCAAAGTATTCATCATGCAAGCGAAAAACAAGCAGGCTTAAATCACCTTTGCCCGTCGCTTCTTCGCTATCCTCTGCCTGCATCCATGTTTGCGCCCAGTCAATATCGTAGTCATCGGGCACGAGGCCATCGAGTTTTCGCCGCCCGGCACGAATATACACCAGGCAGTTGCGACAATGCGATACTTCCTCCAGCTTTTCGCAGCGCGGCAGCGAACGTCCCCAGACACCAATATCGTTCCAGCAGTTCTGCTGTGGCTGTTCATGCTCAGGATGCATGTTGTTCATCCTTCAGGTGCTGCAAACGCTGACGTACCCGCTCTGCTGCCTGCCTCTGACCTTCCACCTCCAGCAACAAGGCCAGGTGCTGAAGGGCCTTGGTATAATCAGGCTGCAAATAAATGGCTTGCCGAAAACTGCGAATAGCAGCCATGCGTTGTCCTTCGGCCTCATAAGCCAGGGCCTCATAGAAATAGCTTTTGGCACATCGTGGAAAGGAACGCATCCGTTGCTGGCAAAGCTGATGCACGCGATCTAGCTGCCCCTGATTGGCTGCCAGGCGAATATGATCCAGCGAAGACGACGAAGTTACTGTGTTTGTTGCCCTGACAACGGGCGCATCTGTTTGTTCTTGCTGCTTCCCTGGTTGTTGCTGTGGCTGCTGTTGCGCCATTTGTTGGCGGATTTGTCTGGCCGACATTGTTTGGGTATCTTTTTGCCTGGCCGGGTGACACAGCGCAAAGGCCAGCGGAATGCGACGACTGCGAAACATGCCCTGCCACACCTGAGCGTTTTCGGCGTTGCCCGCAAACAGTGTGCCATCAGCTTCCAGTAAGCGACTGATGTTTTTTGCCGCCTTTGTTCGTGCCTCAGCATGCAGATAAATCAACAGGTTACGGCAGAAAACCACCGGATACTGACCAAGTTTCAGAAGGCTCTTCCGATCCAGTATATTGCCATGATGAAAGCGCACGCACTGACGTACTTCTGTCGACAAATGATAGCCCTGTGCTGTTTTTTTGAAAAAATGCATATACTGGTGCGCCATTTCACTGCGAAATGAATACGCAGGATACACACCCCGCTCTGCCTGAGCCAGAGCTGCCCGGCTAATATCCACGGCATCAATACTGAATTGTTGCGGCTTCAGTCCGGCCTGTAGCAAACACATGGCCACGGAATATGGCTCCTCGCCTGTGGAGCAAGGCAGGCAAAGAATGCGCCAAAAATCTTTCTCCGGTGTTTCGGCAATCAGTCGGCGCAAGGCCATAAAAGCCGCCGGGTGACGAAAAAAACTGGTTTCCGGCACCACCACAGCCTCGATTAAAAGCTGTAATTCCTCCTCATTCTGATGTAACTGACGAACATAAGCAGCCATATCATCCAGTTTTAGCTGATGCATGCGCTGATTGACGGCGTTACATAAGGCCTGAGTATTGATACTGGCAGGGTTAAGCCCTATCGACTGATGCAGCTGGTAGAGCAGGTTGTCAGGTAGCTTATGCATGGGCAAGCAGCAACTCGGAAAGTTCATCACTGAACAACCGATCTACATCAATTAGCTGTACCATGCCTCGCTCATCCGTCAGTGTTTCGGCCAGATAGGGAGCCTCAGCCAGGTGAACCGCCAGGTGGTGCAGTGATTCCTCGCGGAATTTAAGCGTGCCAGTCACGCCCTCAGCCAGTAGGCTCAGTGTGCGGGGGCGCTGCTCAACCATGCAGCGCAGCAACACAATGCGTGTGCTGTAAAGCAAACGCGAAGGCTCGCCTTTTACCAGCTGACTGAAGTCCACCAATGGCACACCTTCACCGGCGACCCGGATCAGACCGCAAAACCAGTCAGGCGTGTATGGCAATGGCTTTACCTGCTGTCTGGGCAACACACGCAATACACTTGTCGTTCGTATGGCGTACACCTGCTGCCGGAGATGAAAGCAGATGCAAAGCATCAGAGGGCTTTTTTCACCACAAAAAGGCTGACAGCATTTTGCAGACTGCTGACAGCCTCATCGAGATCGTGAATGCTGCGGTTGCTCTGACTGACAAGATCAGCCGTCTGCTGGGCTGCCTCACTTAAATTCAACATGGCATCGCTGATTTCCTCAGCTTCCTGGTTCTGGGTATTCAGTCCTTCATTGATACTTTCCATATGCGGTGCAAAGGCCCTGACCATGTTAATCACCTTGCGCATTTCTTCGGATGCAACGCGGGCATCTTCAACGCTGTGATGCAACTCCTCAGTGAAACGATCCATGCTCATGACACCGGAAGCCACTGTCGACTGCACTTCCTTGACCATTTGTTCAATATCGTAAGTGGCCACTGCCGTTTGATCGGCCAGTCGCCGGATTTCACTGGCAACAACAGCAAAGCCACGGCCATATTCACCCGCCTTTTCTGCCTCAATCGCAGCATTGAGCGATAACAAATTCGTTTGATCAGCGATTTTGTTGATGGTGGTCACCATGCTGTTGATGGAACCCGCCTTTTCACTCATTTCAGCCAGGTGATTGGTAATGCTCTGCGATGATCCGGCCATGCGATTCATGCTTGCATTCATGTTTTCCAGGCGACCCTGTGAACTGCCTGCCAGTTCATCGGTTTGCTGTACCAGTTGATTGGTTTCATTCAGGGCGTAGGAAAGATCTCGGGATGTCGAGGTGATTTCACGGATCGAGGCAGCCACCTGATTGGCAGTTGCGGCATATTCTGTGGTGCTTGCTTCCTGTTCCTTGATCGAAGCAGAAAGTTGTTTGGCTGAGCTGGCAACCTGAATGCCCGCACG
>JALSZZ010000171.1 GCA_027075825.1 Mariprofundaceae bacterium
TGACATCCGGTGAGTTGCGGATTCAGCTGGGTGATCGCACGGATGAAGTGTTTGTATCCGGTGGCTTTATGGAAGTTCAGCCGGATATGGTGACGGTGCTGGCTGATAGTGCGGAACGTGCTGCTGATGTTGATGAGGCTGCGGCGCTGGAAGCAGAGCGCAATGCCAAAGCCTTTGTGGAAAGTCGTCAGGGTGAAACTGATCTTGCACGCGCTGAAGCAGAGCTGGCCATTGCCTCAGCCCGCATTGCCTGGCTCAGGAAGAAGAAAAAACACTGATGAAACATCATATTCCATGTGCTGCCCTGCTGCGCAGCGCATGGAATATTGATTTTCTTTGCCAATTCACAGCAGCTTTGCTACCATTGGCGAACCCGCTTTTTGCATGGCATGATTCTTTGCGATGCATTTTCTACGATCACATGCTTGCTATGTCCATTGGGCGCAATGGCGCTTTCCCTGCGGTAAAGCATGTGTATAATGTTTTATTCAGGAGGGGATCATGTCTGTCAAGCATCCCGTTATCTCCGTAACCGGTTCTTCCGGTGCGGGGACCAGTACTGCCAAGGTGGCGCTGGAGCATATTTTTCGTCGTGAAAAGGTGAAAGCGGCGATCGTTGAAGGCGATTGTTTTCACCGTTTTGACCGCTATGAGTTTCGTGAAAAAGCCAAGGAATTTGCTGCCGCAGGCAAACGTCTGAGCCATTTCTCGGATGAGGCCAACCTGTTTGACCGTATTGCTGCTTTGTTCAGGGATTATGGTGAAAAAGGTAGGGGGCTGGCGCGTCATTATGTGCATGACGAAGGCGAAGCTGAATTATATGGCATTGAGCCGGGGCGTTTTACCGAATGGGAGGAAATCGGCGAAGGTTCTGATTTTCTGTTTTACGAAGGCCTGCATGGCAATGTGGAAGCGGCCAGTCCTTATGCTGATCTGAAGATTGGCATTGTACCGGTGGTGAATCTGGAGTGGATTCAGAAAATCCATCGTGACACAGGCATGCGCGGCTATTCCACGGAAGCTGTTGTGGATAATATTCTGGCGCGTATGCACGATTATGTTCACTTTATCACGCCACAATTCACTTATACGGATATCAACTTTCAGCGTGTGCCGCTGGTGGATACGTCCAACCCGTTTGTGGCCCGCGATGTGCCGACACCGGATGAGAGCATGATGGTGATTCGTATTCGCAAACCGGAGCAGTGGGGTATTGATTTCCCTTATCTGTTGGCCATGCTTAATGGTTCGTTTATGTCTCGTCGTAACACCATTGTATTGCCATCCAGCAAGATGGCACTGGCGATGGAGCTGATTCTGACACCAATTGTCCACGAAATGCTGGAGAAAAAGAAGGCTGCGTGAGGCGCTGACTTTCCCTCTGCTTCCTGCCCTCGCTGAGCAGGGCAGGAAGTGATCCGGGTACTTGTTGTTTTCTTTCCTTTTTTCTCCTGCTCACCAGGAGTCTGTCGGACTTTGGCAATCGTTACGAGAAATAGCGGGATTGAGCCAAATATACGACCTGTTTGCGGCGAATAGCAGCGCTATTTAACAAAAACAGGGCGAAGATTTGGCCAATATCCGGTTTTTCGCAGTAGATTTGTCAAAGTCCGACAGACTCCTGGGATCCTGTTGCCCGCATGCGATGCTGAAACCTTCGGTGCAGCGCATTCACTTTTCTGCCTTCCCCTCCCCAAACATTACAAAACATCATACACTGACTGCCAGCAGCCAGTTTTCACTTTCCTTTCAATAACCCAATGGAGAATACCAATATGAGCGACGAACAAGCAGTTAGCGAGACTAAGCAGACTGCCGACGAAACGGCCGTCAGGGCACCATCAAACGAAGCAATAGCTGACATAAAACCTGCGACTGAAGAAACGGATAAATCAGAGGAGGATACACCTCCCAAAACAGTGCGTCGCCGCACACGCAGAACGGTCAGGCGTCATCAGGAAGAAACAAAAGCGGACAAAAGCGACAAGGCATCCGCTGATGATACAGAAGAATCAGCCGGCACCTCATCGCCACCCCGACGAGGAAAAGGCAAACGCCAGGCAAATGAAAATGGCCGGGGAAAAGGGCGACGCGCTGCATCTGAGGCCGAAGACGACAACATCAGCAAAGAGCTTGAAGGCGTGACCCTGCATCTGAAAGACGTATCTGATATGAGCCTGCAGGCATTACTGGAGAAAGCAGAGAGCCTGGGGGTAGAAAATGCTGCCGGTATGCGCAAACAGGAGCAGGTCTCGGCGATCCTCAAAGCGCATGCCTTGCGTGGTGGCACGATCTACAGCGAAGGCGTGCTTGAAATTCTCCCTGACGGCTTTGGTTTTTTGCGTTCACCTGATGCCAACTATCTGGCCGGCTCGGATGATGTGTATGTTTCCAATCAGCAGGTCAAGCGCATGTCTTTGCGTACCGGCGATACGATCACCGGTGAAATTCGTCCGCCACGACGCAATGAGCGTTATTTTGCCTTAAAAACGGTCGATCAGATCAATCACGCTGATCCGGCCATCGCACGCACCAAGGTGTTGTTTGACAATCTGACACCGCTTTACCCGGATGAACGCCTGAAAATGGAGATTGATGATCCGACAAATCGCGATTTAACGGGACGTGTGATTGATATTGTCGCACCTATTGGTAAGGGCCAGCGGGCGTTGCTGGTGGCACCACCGCGCACTGGTAAAACGATGATGATGCAATCCATCGCGCATTCACTGGCGGTTAATCATCCTGATGTCGATTTGATGGTGCTGCTGATTGACGAGCGGCCTGAAGAAGTGACGGATATGAAACGCTCCGTTAAGGGTGAAGTGATTTCCTCTACCTTTGATGAACCGGCGCAACGCCATGTGCAGGTCGCTGAAATGGTCATTGCCCGTGCCAAGCGCATGGTCGAGCATGGTCGTGATGTGGTGATTCTGCTGGA
>JALSZZ010000172.1:0-872 GCA_027075825.1 Mariprofundaceae bacterium
GCCTGGACAACATGGCTCAGGGGCATGCTGAGGCTTGATGACGGCGTTGGCGGTCGATTGACTGGCATGCATCCCCGCTTCGCGGACGCTTTCACTGGATGGTAGATGGATGTTTTTGAGGAAGCTCTAAGTAGACATTTCGGCATGTCCTTTGTCGATCAGAAACTCGATTGGCGTCTTGTTCCCGAGCGATTCATGAGGCCGTTTCGAGTTGTACTCAGCCAACCACCGTTCAGTCTCTTCCCTGACCTCATCCAGTGAGGCGAACAGATACATATCCAGCACTTCTCTTCTGAATGTGCCATTGAATCGTTCAATGAAGGCATTCTGCGTCGGTTTGCCAGGCTGAATGTATTCGATCTCGATTCCCCTTTCCCTGGCCCATTCCGCAAAGTGGCGACTGGTTGCTTCCGGGCCATAGTACGAGCGGAAGGAGGGGAAAAGGTCAGCCATTTGCATCAGAGTCACTGTTTCCACGCAGCGAACTCAAGGAGGAGCAAATGACTGACCATGATCATAATGAATCCAAGCCTACCATGATTGCAATCGATATCGCCAAGCAATCTCATGATGCTCTGATCGCCTGGCCCACAGGCAAAAAGAAAGCCGTAAAAATATCCAACACCCTTGCAGGCTATCAACGGCTTCTGGATATCGCCAATGACAAGCCCGGAAACATCACATACTGGCTTCAATGCCAAGGTGTCCACTGCCACCTGGTATCCTCTCTGGCATGCGCTCGCGCCCGCGAAATGCTGTTCAAAACATGGGACAAGCATGATCGCAAGGATGCCACCGTGATCCTGTATCTCATGCGCCATGGCATGATGCAGCCTTTCTACGACCCGTTGGTCGAAGGAATGATGGACATC
>JALSZZ010000172.1:882-2925 GCA_027075825.1 Mariprofundaceae bacterium
TAACTTTCCAATACATACCATCAGATCTCACTGGCTCGAACGAGATGCCAACATAGCCTGATCATCCATTATCTGACCCTCTACTTCCCCGAAATGGAACGCTATTTCCACAGCTCACGCTCTGAATGGTTCTGCCGGTTCCTGCTGAAATTTCCCACACCCCACAGCATCACAGGAATGCGAAAACAGACTTTCGTCAAACGAGCATGGCATGTCGTCGGCAGAAAAGTGGCCAAACAGCGAATCCTCGAAGAAATCTACGAAACTGCAGAGTCATCCATAGGACTTCCCGTAGATATTCATGGCCCGGCTATTGCCACATTCAAACTACAACTACAGCGATATATTGACCTGACATTACAGCGCAGTGAACTCGAGGCCCAGGCAGAAGACCTGCTGGGCAGCCGGGAAGATTACCAAAGGCTTGTCACCATTCCCGGCGTAGGTCCTATCATCGCGCTGATGATTCTTGCAGAAAGCGGCGATCTTCGACGCTTCAGGCATTATCGCCAGTACCTGAGTTTCTGCGGCTTCAACTTGTCATCCATCCAGAGCGGCATACGGCAAGGTCAACGCCATCTTTCAAAACGTGGCAACGGACGCCTACGCTATGCCTATTGGCTTGCTTCAGTGAGTGCCATCCGACAGCGTGAGAACAGCCTGCGCCGAAAATATGAACGCTATATCCGACAGAACCCGGACAATCCGGATATCAAGCGCAAGGCTCGTGTCGCAGTTGCTGCCAAAATGGCACGCATTGCTCATGCCCTGGTCAAACAAAATACCGACTACCGAAGCTTCTATGAATATGGCCGCGGGACGTAACTCAGTCGGGCCGTAAGGGCGCAATGCGACCCTGTAGACAATGCTCTACGCCCGTGGCTTCGATTCATGCTGTGTGAAGTCCAGTTGGGCCATCTTTTTGGACCCTTGTTACTATGGTGAGCAACTTTTATCAGGAGCGTGCAGGCTGAGCTTTCTTCGTCTACAATTATTGGTACACGCATGCGTGGAAGCATGACTCTCGTGCAAAAAAACTCTCCTCCAACGGTAGTCCGTTATCCGTTCTCAGCACCCGCGGCAAACCCCGCTCCCGCGCGATCCGGCTGAATATCCGCACCAGCCGATCCGAGGTGATCGACGTGTCGATCTCGATGTGCAACGCCTCCCGGTTGAAATCATCCACAACATTGAATGTGCGAAACCTGCGCCCGCAATACAGTGCATCAGACATGAAATCCGCCGACCACACCGTGTCCGGAGCCTCGGGAACATACAGCTCCGCCCGATGCCTTTTGGGCAGTCGCTTTCTCGCCGGCCGCCTCAAATGCAAACCCATCTCCCTGTACACCCGATACACGCGCTTGTGATTCCATGGCTTGCCTTCCCGCCTGAGCATCATGAAACACTTCCAGAAACCGCGACTGCTTCGCCCCTCAACCAGCCGGGACAACGCAGCGGAAACCTCCGCATCGCGCGCCACCCGGTCCACCGGCTCCCGATACCAGGCCGACCGGGATAATCACCACGCATTCGCAGGAGCGACTGACAACCAGATGATATTTTTCCACCAGATACCTGGCTGCCTTACGCTTCGCAGTCGGCCCTACAGTTTTTTTTGAGATCAGATCCTTCATCGCCGTGTTCTCAAGTGCCAAGTCAGCATACATGCGCTGGAGTCGGGCATTCTCCTCCTCCAGCTCCTTGATCCGTTTCAGGTCGGACGCCTCCATCCCGCCGTACTTCGACTTCCACTTGTAAAACGTCGCACGACTGATGCCCAGGTCCCGACATATCTCCTGCACCGATATCCCCGCTTCAGACTGCTTGATAGCCCCAATAATCTGACTTTCACTGAACTTGCTTCTACGCATGATGATCTCTCCTTTGTTCATCATACCAAAATGTCTAATAATTAGATTCCCCTCAAAAAGTCACAACTTATTGATATATTGAGATAAAGGTAGGTTCATGGTAGCCTGAAGTGCAAGGAAATAGGCGCATCTGGCGCAAAAGGCTTGCACATGATACGAGAGACAAGTG
>JALSZZ010000173.1 GCA_027075825.1 Mariprofundaceae bacterium
CCGGGAGTATCAGCTTGTCCAGACCGAAGCGCTGGAATACCTCAGTTGGCTGAAAAAGTTTGCCAAAGCATATCTGAAAGGAGATGCATGATGTTGCCGCTGCATCGTGATACTCAACAATATGCAAGCGAAAAAACAGCCCCTGATTCAGCTCACGCGGGGCTTTGGTATGATCGTTTTTTTAACGCCTTCCTGAAAGGTGCGAAAAAGCCAGACGAGAAGAACAAGCAGGAAAAGAATGCCTGGGCAGAGGGTAAATCCCGATGGATCAGTAGCAACAGTAAAAAAGTTGGTGATGTGAAAAAGCTTCGCGCTTTCGTCATGCGTCAACAGGCATTGTTGGAAGCTTATGGTGGTCAGGCATTGATAATGAGCAACGACTGGCATTTCGTGACCGGTTTGGGCAACAACCACCCCGTGGAGAATGGCTTTGCCTGGCATCATACGCTGGGCGTTCCGTATCTTGCCGGAGCAGCCGTGAAAGGCCTGGTGCGCGCATGGTGCGAGGTGTGGGAAGGTTTTGATGAAACGAAAATCAGGCAATGGTTTGGTGATACCGAACAAAGCGGGGAGTTAATCTTTTTCGATGCCGTGCCGACCGCGCCGGTGAAACTCAAGGCGGACATCATGACCCCGCATTACGACAAATGGTATGCCGAGGGCGAAAGCCGTCCTGATCAGCCGGATACAACGCCTGCCGACTGGCATGACCCGAGCCCGATTCCGTTTCTGGTTGTGGATAAGGGAGCCAGATTCCGTTTTGCCGTGGCCAGACGGACAGGTAGCGCGATTGATATGGAACAGGTGAGTGAAGCCCTGATGAACACCCTGCAATACCTGGGCGCAGGCGCGAAGACCTCGGCTGGATATGGGCGTATGTCCGAGGATCCACGTGTGTTGGCAAGCCGAAGGCGCGAGCAAGAGGAGCGCAGGAAACTGGAGGCTGCCCGTGCCAGGGAGGAGGCCGAAGCCAGGGCGCGCGAGGAGGCCGAGTGTGCGGCGCGGGAAGCTGAGGCGAGGCGGCAGGCGGAACTTGCGGCGATGCCCGGGCATGAACGGGTGATGGCAGAAGCCCGCGAGAGGTATGCGCGCGTTCAGCCGCGACTGGCCGGGCACCCCGAGGCTTACGGGGAATTGCGAGCTGTCATCAATTATGTTCTGGATGTCGCTTCGGGCTGGGATAAGGAGGCAGGGATCGGAGCGGTTGATTGGGTAACTTCCGTGCTGAATGAAGCAGGCTGGCGGCACCCGGATTTCACTGCGTCCAAACGCAGGAAGTGGGAGAAAAGGACAAGGGCAAGGCTGGATGAACTGGCGGAAAAACTTGTCAGGGCCAGCGGTAGATAGAATGTGGTGGCATGCCCTCCTGCCGGTGTACGGGCTGGGCATTCGCATGCGTTTCACCGGTACTTCCAGGCCTGCCATCTTTCATCAGGCTGCGCTCTCCGCATGGCTGCGCAGCGTGCTTGGCTCACCGGAGGACTACAGGCTTTATCTGTGTTCTGATGTGCCGGAATCCGGTCGTTGTCGTTTTGTCGCTGGTGAAGTATACCGTTTTACGGTGTTCGGAACCGGCCAGCGAGGGCGCGATTATCTGGCGCGTCTGCCTGATGCCATCCGGCGTTTTCAACCGGGGCATGACAAAGCCATGCCGTTTCGCGATAACTGGAGGCTGGAGGTCGTTGAACACTGGAATACTGCCCGTCCCCTGCCCGACAAGCTGACAGCAGAACATGCAGAACATGTGCCGCTGGCGCTGGATGCGAATATGCTAAGCGATGAAACAGCTTTCTGGCGTCGTCAGACGGGTAGCGTGCGCATGCACTTTGTTTCACCCTGGCGGGTGTTACGTGCGAAAGAGAAGCGGGGCAGGGGCAAAAAACGTTATTGCTATAATGCCAGCGATCTTTCCACGGACAACCTGTGGCTTGTTCGCGTGGATGATTCGTTGCGTCGGCTGGCTGAAGATCTGGGAGCAGGGGAGCAGCCACGGCTATCGGGCAGGTCTGCTGATGCCTCGCCCGATCTTTTTTGGGTGGATGCCGAATACAGGGATCATCAACATCGGGCGCAGGAAATGGGCGGATTGCTCGGAGAGATCGTTATTCGGAATATAGCCGGATTGAGCGATGAAGCGCTGGCATTGCTGGTGATCGGCCAGCACCTTGGCATTGGTCAGCGCCGGGTGTTTGGCAATGGACGCTATCGCCTGCCGGACGCTGAAGGGCGGGCGCGTGTTGCGCGTTTTACCGCTGCTGACCAGTTTGCTGGCAAACCGGAGAACATGTTGCCGGAAGAACATCAGGCTTTGCTGCACGAGGCAACTTCGTCAGCTTTGCCTCAACGCCTGCCCGAAACGATCGCTCCCTATGGTAAACACGGGCAGATACTCATTGTCTGTGGTGAACCGGCCAGACTGTTTTCAGGCGGGGGACGGGCACGCATTGAACGCGATGGTGAATGCCTGATGGATTCGCCCTGGCGTTATCTTGACGGCATTGTGCTTTTCGGGCGGCATAATATAACAATGCCGGCCATGCTTGATGCGCTGGCGAACGATGTTCCCATTCATCTGGCATCGGGGTTTGGCAAGTATCGCGGTATGGTGGTCAATCCGGATTGCGCCGGGAATGGTGAGCTTTGGCTGAAGCAGCAGCAACTGTTCGCCAGCGATGAACACTGCATGCAGGGCGCTCGCAGTGTGGTGGATGCCCGCATCCGGCATATGCGCGAAACCCTGCGGCGGCGAGAGGATGATGGCTGCAAGGCGCTTGTGATGAGTATGAAAGGATGCCTGCGCGATGTGGAACACTGCCTCAGGCGCGAGCAGTTAAACGGCGTTGAAGGCTATGCCACCCGATGCTATTTCGAGGCGCTAAGGTTGCTGGTGCCCGCATCATACGCTTTTGCCGGGCG
>JALSZZ010000174.1 GCA_027075825.1 Mariprofundaceae bacterium
TGGGTATTGAGCATGTTCAGCATCAAAAGGCCTATACCCTTTCCGGTGGTCAGCGCCGTCGCACCGAGATTGCCCGGGCGCTGGTCACAAACCCCCATTTTTTGTTGCTGGATGAACCATTTGCCGGTGTGGATCCGATTGCTGTGGAAGATATTCAGGGTATTATCGCCAGCCTGCGTGACCGGGGAATCGGAATTCTGATTACTGACCATAATGTGCGCGATACCCTGAATATCTGTGAACGGGCTTATCTGATGAGCGCCGGCGAAATTATTGTTCACGGCACGCCTGAGCATATTGTCAATAATGCTGAGGCGCGTCGCCTTTATCTTGGCGATGGCTTTAGTATGTAGCGGGAACCACGAAATAATGGGTGCGGATTAATGACGACACCGGAAGCGCATGCCCCGGCAACACGGGTTGAACTGGCTGATCTGGTGGCCTGGCAGGCGCATGCAGGGCTGTTGCACCGGCCTGTCAGTTCTCAGGCTGCCTCTGGCATTGGCAGTCATCAGTCGCGCTTTCGTGGTCAGGGAATGGAGTTTGATGAAGTTCGCATGTATCAGGCAGGCGATGATGTCAGCCGTATTGACTGGCGGGTAACGGCGCGAACCCAACAAACCCATGTTAAATTGTTTCGTGAAGAGCGCGAACGCCCGGTGTTGCAGTGCATGGACTATCGCCCGGCCATGTTTTTTGCGACGCGCGGGCGATTGAAGGCGGTGCAGGCAACGCATCTGGCAGCCTTGCTGTGTTGGGCGGTGGTGAAGCGGGGGGATCGTCTGGGAGGCGTGGTGTTTTCCTCCCGTACGCATCATGAAGTACGGCCTGCCAGGGGCAGGCATGGTGTGTTGCGCTGGTTGCAACAGTGTGTCGCAGCCAGTCATCATGCTGCCGTCCGGCAGCCTGAGCATGATGCTGCCGACAACCTTGGTCGCATGTTGATCCGCTTGCGTTATCTGGCACGACCGGGGACTACGCTGATGCTGTTCAGTGACTTTCGCGGTTTGAACGAGGAACTGTTGCCACAGTTTCGGTTGCTGGCGCGCCACTGTGAATGCCTGCTGTGCCATATTTATGATCCGCTGGAGTGTCAGTTACCTGAAGTGGAAGGTTGGCTGGCGGCATCGGATGGTCAGCGCAGGGTACATCTTGATATGGGTGACCCACGATTGCAGGTACAAGTGGCGACGCATTTTTCAGCCCGGCAGGCCATGCTGGAAACGCTTGCAGAGCAACCACGCCTGCATCTTTTGCGCGTGCCAACTGATGCCGCTGTCGCTGATATTGTCGCGCATGCCAGGTTATGGACCTGATGGACGGGGTGACGCTACGCGATATTCATCTGCCGACGCATGATATCAGCTGGTGGCCGCTGGCTCCGGCCTGGTGGCTGCTACTGGCCTTACTGATGCTGTTGGCTGGCGTGGTCGGCTGGCTGGCCGTGCGCTATCACAGGCAGCGCCAGCAACGACGGATCAGGCATCAGCTGCAGGCTTTCGTTATGCGGCAACTGGCGGATATTCGGCGGCAATATCAGCAACACCATATGGCTGGTCAGACCTGTGCACAGGCTTCGCTTTTGCTGCGCCGTGCCTGCCTGTATGCGTTTGATAAACAGCCAGTCGCTTCACTTTATGGTCAGGCATGGCTGGATGTTCTGACAACCATCAGTAACTGGCCGACAAGAGCGGGAAAAACCCTGATTGAGGGTTGTTACGACCCGCTTTACCAAGCCGATGAGCGCGATGTCGTGGTGATGCTGGATGCCTGCGAACGTTGTTTGCTAACCCTGTTATCACCCGAAAAAAGCGGTTGACGTGCTGTGAGAAGGCAACTTTTCTTAAAGCCATTCTTTAATTTATCAATGCAATTATGCGAAATAAATGCTATTTCAAAATAAAAAGCTTTTCAATGCCGTGAACATATTATACTGTTGCGGCGTTTCTTTTGCGTAGCTGACAGGGGAATATCAATGAGAGGCAACATGTGAAAAGCTCAATACTGAAGGCAGGCTGGGTTCCGGGGCTGGTGCTGACCCTGGTATTTGTGTTGCTTTTTTTGCTGCCTACTGCCCCCCTGCAAACCATTGAGTATAAGACCTACGATTTTGCTGCCAAAAAAAGTATGCTGGCGGCGGGTGAAGATATTGTTATTATCGGTATTGATCATGCTTCCATCCGTCACTATGGCTCCTGGCCGTGGCCGCGAGGCGAACTGGCACGGGCGGTAGATAAACTGACGGCGGCTGGTATTCGGTTACTGGTGTTTGATGTCCTGCTGGAACATTCAACGTATGATCCGGCACTGGAACGTCTTGCCAGCCTGCAAGCCAGCTCCATCGAAGGTCAGCAGATTTTGCAACAAATCCGCGCACTGAATCAGGATCAACAGCTTGTTGATGCTATTCGCGCCAACGGCAAAGTGCTGATGCCGATGACGCTGAAAGCAGGAAACAGCAATATTGACAGTCTGCCCGCATCGCTTACCGCATGGCAATTGCCGCAACTGGCCAAAGGCAGTGAGAAAACGCCTGTCGGCGGCTTGTTGAGCTACCCCTATGATGATCTTACCGCTGCTGCCAGCGGACTGGGTTTTGATACAATACTACCCGAACGTGACGCTGTACTGCGCAGTGCGCCGCTGGTGATGCGCTATGGCGATGCCGTTCTTCCATCACTGGCTTTGCTGGCAACGATCCGGGCCAATGGTCTGGAGATGAACAGCGTATCGCAGGCAAAGCCCGGCGTGCTGAAAGTAGGCGCTCTGGAGCTGGCGGTTGATCCCGGCCTGCGTGTGTATCCGCGTTTTCATAAAGGCGATGGCGAACGCGCTTACCGCTATGTTTCCTTTGCCCGGCTGATGGCTGATGATTTTCCACTGGCTTCCCTGCAAAACAAAATCATCCTGCTTGG
>JALSZZ010000175.1 GCA_027075825.1 Mariprofundaceae bacterium
TGGCTTATTCCGGCAGCAGCATGCCAGCAAGAAAACGCAGGCGCACGGTGGCCAGGGCGATATTCAGTGCCTGCAAGGCAGCTTGCAACTCCGCGCTGCGCAATTCGCCGGAGAACTGGATGATGGTGGCCGTATCGGCGCGGCCTTCGCTGTAGCGCGCCAGTTCTGCCTGGTATTTGCGCCGCTCAGCAGCTACTCGCGCCTGTGCTGCCTTGCTGTTTTGCCGGGCGTTGTATAAATCAGTACGGGCGGTGGCAAGGTCGGTGCGCAATTGCTCCAGCGTTTGCCAGCGTTGCAGCATGATCTGATCACGTTGCAGTGCATTGCGCGCCAGCGCCGCCTTGCTGGCATGATTGCCAATATCATCGCGCCATTCGATGCCGATGCCAACATAGCGGTCGCGCAAGTCAAAGGAATCATTGAAGGTTTTGCTGTTCAGGCCGGATAGGGCGCGGCTGCCAAGCTGGCCGAAGATATTGAGTTGTGGCTTTAGTTTATCTTCCAGAATCGGCTCGGCGGCCTGCGCGGCAGCCAGTTGAGCCGCTAACTGACGAAACACCGGCCTGCGCGCTTCAGCCTGTTTCAGCAAGGCATCGTCGTTTTGCCGCAGTGGCTGAAGTAAAGGATCGTTTGCCGTTAGTCTGGCATGCAGGGCATCTTCCCCCTGCTTAAGCAGCAAACGACTGAGCGCAGTCTGACTGCTGTGCAGTGCCGCCGCCGCCTGCACCTGCGAAGCACGACGCGCTGCCAGCAAAGCTTCGGTTTGCAGGCGATCCGCTTTTTCCAACAAACCAAAGCGTTCACGCTTGCGCTGATAACGAAGCAATTGTTCAGCGCGATGCACGGCATCGTCGGCGATATGCAGGCTAAGTTCATTGGCGCGCAACTGGAAGAAGGCTGCAATGGCCTGCTGAATCAATGCTTCCTTGCGTTGTGCCACGCCATAGCGTGCCGCTTCAATTCCGCGTTGATTGACGGCTTCCTGTAAGTGATAAGCCGGATTGCCACGCCCCTGCAACAGCGGATAGGTGTAGGTAACATCAATCTTGCTCTCATACACCGGATTCATCGTCGCCTGAAACAGCGGTGAGGTGGCAGCAGGATAGCGCAGGCGCGTGCGGCTGTAGCTCAGCGTCGCATTCAGTCGCGAGCCATCGACCAGTGGCTTGCTGACATCAGCACTTAATAGTCCCACATTGGTGATATTCGGGCCAAAAGGGCTGGTGCTGGGCTTTTTCTCATCCGAGCCTTGCAGTCGCACGCTCCACTGACCATCGAGCATGGCCTGGCGATCCTGTTCTTTGAGGCGTTGCTGCGCCTCGTTCAATTCCGCCAGTGCTACGGCGGGTTGTGCCCTGACGACTTGCTGTAGCACCTCGCTTAGGGTGATTTCCTGCGCTTGCAGGGAACTCGTGGTGGACAGCAGGCCAACGGCCAGCAACCAGCGACGCATCAGGCGCGCTCGATATAATCGCCGCTTTCGGTGTTCACCCGTACTTTCGTGCCTGCCTCCAGATAGGGGGGCACCATGATGCTGGCACCTGTTTCCAATTTTCCCGGTTTGTAGGAGCCTGTTGCCGTCTGCCCCTTGATGGCAGCATCGCATTCCACCACGGTGAGCACCACGCTTTGTGGCATTTGCACATTCAACGGCGTATCTTCGTGAAATTCGACGATGACGTTCATTTCCGGCAGCAAATATGGCAAGGCATTATCCAGCATATCACTGTTCAGCGAAATCTGCTCATAGGTTTCAGTATCCATGAAGTGATAAATATCGCCTTCGTTGTACAGATACTGCATTTCTTTCTGGGACAAGGTGACCCGCTCCACTCGCTCGGTGGAGTTAAAACGTTTGTTGGTCTTGTTGCCAGTCGTCAGATTTCGCATTTCTACCTGCATGCAGGCAACGCCCTTGCCAGGTGTGACGTGCTGGGTTTTCATTACCCGCCAGAGAGCGCCATCGACTTCGAGAATATTGCCCGTACGAATAGCTGTGGCATTGATTTGCATGGAAAACTCCTGTGTCAGGCTTTTTTAAGAAATTTGGTCAACAGCACGATGGATACGCCATTGACTTTGCCTTCGATTTGTTCGGGATGATCCGTTAAATGGATACCGCGCACCATGGTACCTCGCTTGGCTGTGAAGCCTGCGCCCTTGACATCAAGATCCTTGATCAGCGTCACGTTATCGCCTTCATTCAGAATGTTACCATTGCTGTCTTTTGTCGGTGGCAGTTCATCCTCATCATCCAGTCCAGCTTCTGCCCAGACGCGTATATCATCTTCCAGATACATCATATCCAGCAAATCCCTGGCCCATATTTCGGATGATAGGCGTGTAAGCATACGAAAGGCCATCACCTGCACGGCTGGCACCTGGCTCCACATGCTGTCATTCAGGCAACGCCAGTGGTTAGGGTTAAGTTTTTCGTTGCCAGTCACCTGCTGACGGCAGGCAGGGCACAGCAGCACATGATGATCAGTATCGCTGGCCCTGGCAGGCTCAACCAGTACCGGCGCAAGATCTTCTGTAGCAGCGCACAACTCACATTTGGCATCGCTGCGTTGAAACAATTCGACTTCCAGAGTCATGATTACCTCGAACGGAATCGTTGTATTGATCGGTTTTAAACGTCGCATGCAGACGTTGTCCGGCAAAGGGCAAGGCAGGCGGCGCGGCGTGCAGGCTAAAAGGGAGTCAGCGAATAGCAATCAGGCGTGCGATATGGTTATCATCAGAATGCGATGATGGGACACAGGGGCAAGCTTTGTCAGTGTTTGGTTGCGCGTTGGCGGTTGTTTTTATCAAGATACACCAGTGTTGGTTTGAAATCAACGGCTGCAGCTTGCGGCATAACGGCATAGGTGCAAATAATGAGTACATCGCCGGGACTGGCTTTATGGGCTGC
>JALSZZ010000176.1 GCA_027075825.1 Mariprofundaceae bacterium
AAAAGCCCGCCCGCTCAACTTGATATTTTGTCACGGCTGATGAACCCGGACGTTCCCCGGCCACGCATGGTCGTGCAGCCGGAGTTTATCAAGTTCGGCAAACTGCAAAAAGGTGAGTATAAAACGCGGCTATTGCGGATTCGTCAGGCAGGCTGTGGCTGTTTGCATGGTCGCCTCCGCCTCAGTGGCGATGATCAGGGGCTTGTGTTCAGTGCTTTTGATTTTGAAGGCGCACTGAGCGATATTGAGGTAACGCTGGAAACGCTGGATCTGAAGGCGGGTGAATATGAAGCGCTGATTGCCATTGAAGCCAATGCCGGTGTGCAGTGCGTGCCCGTTTATTACACCGTTGAAGAACCCGAACGTGGCTGGTGGCCACTTTTGCATTAACGCGCATATCCAGCGATATTCCGGGGCATAAATCCGCGCCCGGATGTCACGCCAGAATCAACCAGGCGGTGTTTTTTCGCTGAGCATATAGCCCTGACCACGCATGGTGTGGATCAATGGTTGTTCAAAACCTTTATCGACCTTGGCGCGGAGGTGGCTGACATAAACATCAATCACATTGCTTTCCGGGTCAAAATTCATATCCCAGACGTGCTCCCCAATCAGCGTGCGGGAAAGCACCTTGTCGGGGTTGCGCAGCATGTATTCAAGCAGGGAAAACTCCTTGGTCGTCAGGCGAATCGGTTTGCCTGAGCGGGTGACGGCACGCGAAAGGGGGTTAAGTTCAAGGTCGGCAATCGTCAGGGTCGGGTTTTTGGAGTCAGAGCGGCGACGCAAAAGGGCGCGAACGCGGGCCAGCAGTTCTTCAAAGGCAAAAGGTTTGACCAGATAATCATCGGCACCTGCATCCAGACCACGGACACGATCCTCAACGCTGTCACGGGCGGTAAGCATCAGTACAGGCGTATTGATGCCGCGATCGCGTAGTTCGCGGCATACCGTAATGCCATTTTTTTTGGGCAACATGACATCAAGAATGATCAGATCGTAATCATTCACTTCAGCCAGAAAGCCACCGTCTTCGCCATCAGCGGCAACATCAACAGCATGGCCCTCTTCGCGCAACCCTTTCTGAATAAAGTGGGAAACGCGGTTTTCATCTTCAACGATCAGAATTTTCACATTCGTTTCCCTCCTTTTTTGCGTGTGATCTCAAAGGTTCTGTGAGGCTACAGGAGTTGCAAGACTTATGAGACTTATAAGCCCTCAATGGTTTTATTTCCCGCTTGCGTGCTCAAAGAAGCGGAAGAATTCGGAATCCGGTGAAATCACCAGCCGGGTATCTTCTTTCACTGCGGTGCGATAGGCTTGCAGCGAACGCACAAAAGCATAAAACTCAGGGTCTTTCTGATGGACGCTGGCAAAAATAGCAGCAACTTCCGCATCGGCTTTACCACGAATGATTTCAGATTTGCGGTAAGCTTCAGCAATCAGCACCTTGGTGGTTTTTTCTGCCTCAGCGCGAATTTCCCTGGCCGCTTCCTCACCCTCGGAACGATATTCACGGGCAATACGCTGGCGTTCGGCTTTCATGCGGGAGAAGACGGCATCGGAGTTTTCAGCAGGCAGATCTGCGCGCTTGATACGCACGTCGGCGATTTCAATCCCCAGGTCTTTCACATCCTTGTTAGCCCGTTCACGGATCGACAGCATCAGCTCTTTGCGCAGGCGTTCTTCCTTGCCGCCGGAGACGATTTCATGCAGGGTATGCTGACCGAGTACCTCGCGCACTTTACCGCGCACCACATCCTGCATGCGCGAAGCCACGCCCTGCTGGGTGCGCGCCACCTGATAGACCACCAGTGGATCAACAATGCGCCAGCGGGTGTAATTATCGACCAGAATAGACTTTTTGTCCTTGGTAATCACCTCATTCGGGGAAGCATCGCTTTCCAGCAGGCGTTTATCAAACACGGTCACCGTTTGCCAGGGAAGCTTGAAATGCAGGCCGGGCTGGGTTACCACGCCCTTGGGATTACCAAATTGCAGAATCAGCGTCTGTTCGCGCTGATCGACGATAAAGGCGCTGCTACTGGCCAGCAGCACCAGAATCGCCAGGGTAATTGTGCTTTTGATTCCCATTATTTCACCTCAGCCTTGCCGGCACGATCCAGCGGTAAATAAGGCAATACGCTTTTCGCCGTGTTGCCATCAATTAACACCTTGTCGGTTTTTGCCAACACATCTTCCATGGTTTCAAGGTATAAACGTTTGCGAACTACCTCCGGTGATGCCTTGTAGGCAGCCAGCAGCTTGTCAAAGCGGTCTGCTTCACCTTTGGCCTGGTCAATCCGTTCCTGAGCATAAGCCTCGGCATCCAGCACACGTTTTTTGGCTTCACCACGAGCTTTGGGGATAATATCATTGGCATAGGCTTCAGCTTCATTCTTGGCGCGTTCACGATCTTCGCGGGCGGAGGCCACATCCTTGAATTCCTTGATCACACGCTCTGGCGGTTGCACATCCTGCAATTTGACGGTGGCCACAGAAATCCCCGCCTTGTACTCATCCAGCGTGGACTGGATCAATTGCTGGGTTTCGATTTCCACTTCCGCTTTCTTGTTGGTCAGCACATCATCAATATTGGTGCGGCCAATAACTTCACGGATTGAGGCTTCAGCCACATCGCGGACAGTCTTCAGTGCATGCGTGCTGTCAATATTAAACAGATAATCTTCAGCAGATTTGATCTTGTATTGCACCACGAAGGAAATATCGACGATGTTTTCGTCCTTGGTCAGCATCAGCGCTTCCGGTGCGATTTTGCGAATCCGGCCTTCGCCCATGTCACGAAATCCGACTTCCAGACGTTGCACCTGTGTAACCGGCAGCTTTTCCACCTTTTCCAGTGGATAAGGAAGATGCCAGTTCATACCCGGGCCTGTAGTCGTCATATACTGAC
>JALSZZ010000177.1 GCA_027075825.1 Mariprofundaceae bacterium
ATGCCCTGCTGGCGCGTCAGCAACTGGCGGCGCTGAGTGACAACCCTGAACCTGATCTTCGCGCCCTGATGACAGATGATGATGCGCCGCGAGCCTTTCGCTGGCAGGCGCGGCTTGATCTGGTCGGGTATTTCATCAGCAAAGGCAAGGTGGCAGAAGCCAAAGCATTGCTGAGCGAACGCACCGGCAAGCAATACGAGCAACTGCGTTACTACTTACTGGCACAGACAGCGACAGGCGATGAACGCAAGGATTGGCTGCAAAAGTCACTGAATGCCGAAATCAATGATGAGGCATTGAAAAAACGGGCTGAAAAAGAGCTGGAAGGATCCGGCGCATGAGGCAGATGATACTGGCAATATCGTCAGCCATGCTATTGGCTGCCTGTGCAGTTCAGCATGCTGACGAGTTGCATGTGATCAAAGGCAAGCGCAGCATTGATGTGTTGTGGCAAACCGATGTGGATAACCGCAAACCGGCAGATGCCGAGACCTATGCGCGACCAGCGGTCAGCGGCCTGATGGACGAGGCGCACATCGTGCTCGGTGGCCACGATGGCCGGATTCATGTGCTGAACATGAACGGCCATGAAACGTTTCGTTACCCGATGGCCGATAATTCCGATTCCGGCAGCGCATCTCTGAAAAATGCCGTCATGGTCGTTGGCGATAGCGGCGGCATGCTCTATGCTGTTGATACCGTCGCTGAAAAAACACTGTGGTCGGTGCAGCTTTCAGCAGCCATTACCGGTACCCCTGTCAGCGTTGACGATGATGTGATCGTGCAAACCATTGATGATCATGTGTATCGCATCAGTGCTGATGGCAAAAAGCAATGGGTGTTTGCCTCTGCCAAACCGGAAACACTGGGACTCTATATCAGCCCGTCACCGATTATCATCCATGAGCAGATGTACACCATTCTGGGCAATGGCGATGTGCTGGCGCTGAATGTGCAAAACGGTGATGTGCTCTGGCGCAAACAATTGCTGCTGGATTCCCGTGATGGTGCTGTAACCACCATGCGCATGCCGCTGGCTTCCCCTTTGTGGCTGAAGCACATCAGGCTCGAAGGCAACAGCTTTGACGATGTTTTGCTCATTCCGTTTTATCAGGGAGAAATGTTCCTGCTGAAGCGGCAGGATGGTACGTCACTGATGACGCGCAAGGTATCGTTGAAAACTTCGCCGCTGCATCATGATCACCGTTTATTCCTGGCCGACAGCCACGGCAAGCTGCAAGCCTGGGACATCGAAAAAGGTCTCCTGCTCTGGCAACAGCAACTCAGCAAAGGCGAACTGATGGGACCGGTGTGGTGGCAGGATAACCTGTGGGTGCAGGATGATCGGGGCAATATTTTTCGTCTGAATGCCGATGGCGAGCTGTTGGCCAGCCGCCGGTTTTACGGTCGCTTTGACCGTCTGCCGGTGGTGACTGACCGTGGTTTGCTTTATCACAGCAGCCTTGGTGGTCTTTATCTGGTGAACTGATGGAGCAACACAAACGCCTGCCGGTGGTGGCTATTGTCGGCCGCCCCAATGTTGGAAAATCAACCCTGTTTAACCGTCTTGTCGGTTCCCGCAAGGCGATTGTCGGCGATCGTCCCGGGGTAACCGTGGATCGCCTGGAAAGCCAGTGTCGGCTGGGCGAGAAGCAGTGTATTATGGTGGATACCGGCGGCATCGGCGAAACGCAGCATGGTGAAATGCAGGCGGCCATTGACGATCAGGTGGCAGCCGCTCTGGAAGTGGCTGATCTGGTGTTGTTTGCCGTTGATGCGCAGCCTGGTGTCACGCCTGTGGATCACAATATTGCCGATTCGCTGCGCCGCAGCGGGCGCGATGTGATGCTGGTTGTCAACAAGGCAGAGCAGGAAGCGCTGGCCCATGAATTTCATGCTTTGGGCATGGGTCAGCCCTGGCCTGTGTCCGCCATGCATGGCGCTGGCGTTCAGGCGTTTAAACAAGCGCTGGCGCAGCAACTTCCTGTGTATGAGGCAGGCAGCGACGAACAAACGCAGAAGCCGCTGGCCTGCATCAGTGTGATTGGCCGCCCGAATGTCGGCAAATCAACGCTGATTAACGCCTGGCTGGGGCGTGATCGCATGGTGGTCAGTCCCGTTGCCGGCACCACACGCGATGCGATTGACAGCGATATTCCCTGGCAGGATGGCATCATCCGTTTGATTGACACCGCTGGTCAGCGCAAGCATGGACGCATTGCTGATGTGATTGAGTTTGTCGCCCGCGTAAAAGCGGTGCAGGCATTTCGCCGTTCCGATGTGGCGGTAATGGTGCTGGATGGCGCTGAAGGCATTGTCGAGCAGGATATGCGTTTGATGCAACTGGCGCAGGAATCCGGCTGCGCCCTGCTGGTGGTCGTCAACAAAACCGACCTGATTTCCGAAGCGGAATGGCATCATTATGTGGAACGGCTGGACTTCCGCATGCGTGGTCTGCCGGATGTACCGGTGCGGCGGATCAGCGCCAAACAGCGCAAGGGCATCAAAGGCGTACTCAGGGCTGCGGTGGCAGCCGCTGAACGCAATCGCTTCTCTGCCAGCACCGGCGAATTAAACCGCTGGCTGGAGCAGGCGCAGCGCAAACAGCATGCGCCTTCTGATGATGGCGCTGTGGTACGGCTGAAATACATCCTGCAGGCGGCCAGCACACCGCCTACATTCAAGGTGTTCTGCAATCGACCAAAGGCTGTCCGTCAGAGCTATGTGCGCTTTCTGGAACATGATTTCCGTCGTTGCTTTGATCTTCCCGGTATTCCGTTGCGCTTTAACTTTACCAGCAGCGATAATCCTTACGCCAATATGGATCCCCAGCGCAAGGAAAGCAGCCAAAGCCGGGCGGCACACAAGCGCTCGGCCAAACGCCGCAGTAAACGTCAGGCCAGAGA
>JALSZZ010000178.1 GCA_027075825.1 Mariprofundaceae bacterium
AATAAAACCTCCTGAAATGCCATAATATATCATATATATCATATGGTTGCAAGGTTAATTTATGGCGAAATTGTGGCATGGAAAATAAATAAATTTTTGACTCTCAAGGGGTGATGAATGTCGGATTGAGTAACAAGGCGTAAGGTTTCAGTCGTCCGTTTGCGCTTTGAGTGGAAAAGTCTCCCATATCTCGACTTCACCAATGCCTTTGGCCTGAATATGACGCAAGGAGAACTGACAATGGTGACGATCATCCAGATCATGATAACTCGCTGCATCCAGCAGTATTGCGCCTGCCGAAGCCTGTGATTCCAGTCGCGCCGCCAGATTAACATGGCGACCAAAAGCCGTAAAGGTGCGTCGCACATGCGTGCCGACAATGCCCGTGACTGCCTCGCCCGAGGCAATACCAACACCAACCCCCAGCACAGCTTTGCCATTCTGCTCACGCTGCCGCTGAACTTCAGCCACGCGCTGCATCAGTAACAGTGCGCTGTCAAAAGCCTGTTGCACGCAATGCGCGCTATGCTTCAGGCCAAACACAACCATTGCCCCGTCACCGGTGATCTTGTCCACATGGCCATCATATTCAATCACTGAGTCAAGCATTACATCAAGGTATTGATTCACCGTTTCCAGCACTTCCTGTGCATCATGCGCCTCATTAAAAACCGTGAAACTGCGAATATCCATAAACATGGTGCAGATCATGCGGCGTTTGCCTTTTTCATAAAGACCGCCGCCATCAAGCAAATCCGACATTACCAACTCACCGACATGGCGATCAAGCAACTGGCGCTTGCGATGGTATTCAAGGTGAAGGTTATTCGCCGCCTGCTGCATTTCCTGAAAACGCCGGGTCACTTTGCTGACATCGGTAAACAGCACCCAGCAAGCGCCTGATACATCATGGCGCACGTCAATATCAAAAAAACGATTATCCGCTGTTTCAACCTGACTTAAACGGAAATCATCCGGCATCGGAAACATACCACACAATACCGGATTCAGGGATTCAGCAGCATCGCCAACCACAGGCAACACAGCACAATAAGATGCCCAGTCACCGCAGACCCTGGCGATGGTTTCACCATCCCCGGCCAGTAACACCCAGGCCGGATTCAGACCATTTAGGTGCATATTGGCCAGATGCTGTACCAGATGTGCTGGCATATCGACTGGAAACGTCACTGGCTTTTCACCATCATCATTGCCAACTGGTAAAATGCAGTTTCCACATGTTCACCTGTTTTGGCGCTGCTTAAATGCATGTTCTGTGTTTTACGCTCAAGCTGCGCAGTTCGCGACGATGACAATGCCCATTCATCGACAAGATCATGTTTGTTCACCATCAACACCCAGGGGACATCACCCACGGTATTCCGCAAGCGTGCCAGTAATACATTTGCCGCGTCCAGTGTTTCGATGCGTGTGCCATCAGCCACCAGCATCGCACCCGCCGTCCCGCGCATATAATTGCCTGCCACCTTGCGGCTCTCTTCCTCACCATGAATATCCCACAGCATCATATTGACCTTTCTCGTCCCTGCATCCACCACTTTGCGATCAACTTTCACGCCCATGGTGGAGAGATACTGCTCGGAAAACCGGCTATGAACGAAACGCATCACCAGGCTCGTTTTGCCAACGCCATGCGCGCCCAGCATACAGACTTTTTTCTGTATCACGATCAGCCCTGCACCATCATTGCCGCCAGCTGATGAAACGCGGTTTCCACATGCTCACCTGTTTTGGCACTGCTTAAATACATGGGGCGTGTTTCCATCTCAAGCTGTTGAATTCGTGAATCAGGTAATGCCCATTGATCAACAAGATCATGTTTGTTCACCATCAGCACCCAGGGAATATCACCCACCGTATCCCGCAGGCGATCCAGTAATACATCAACGACATCCAGCGTTTCCGGACGGGTGCCATCGGCCACCAGCATCGCACCGGCGGTACCACGCATATAGCTGGTGGCCACCTTGCGGTTTTGTTCTTCGCCGTACACATCCCACAGCATCATATTCACTTTTTTCTCACCCAGATCCACCAGCTTGCGATCAACTTTCACGCCCATGGTGGAAAGATACTGATCAGAAAACTTACTATGTACAAAGCGTGCCACCAGACTGGTCTTACCGACACCAAAAGCCCCCAGCATACAAATTTTTTTCTGAATCATTCCCGTAGTCCTCCTGAGCAGACCGCTCCTCACTTCACAAGATCGAAGGCTACGCCCCATTGTTCATCGCGTACAATTTTTATTCGCTGCTGTTGTGCCAGATAGCTTACACCATGCCTTGCCAACAATGCGCCCACCGTCTGCGCACGCCCTGCGGCAATATCACGGGCACGGTCGCCATAGAGTGAAGAAATACCGGTGATTTCCAGTCGGGCACTGGCAAACAAGGCTTTTGCCCGGTCATAGTCTTCAGCCAGCGAGGCCATGCTGGCCAGTGCCTTTCCCTCTTCTTTCACTCTGGCTGTCCCGGCGACAAAATCCAGGTGAACGGCCCGGACACGCTGACGAATCTCCTGCCAGCGCAGCAGCGGGTCAAACACCTGTCGGTCATCATAAACGCTTACGCCACGAATACCGGGAGCCAGCTTTTGCGCCCGCGCAATCCATGCTGAATCTGCCCGACCACCGGCATACAAACGGCCGCCACGATAATCAAGTTTGATGGTTTTCGGCGGCTTCAGGGTTTTGCGTGCCAGACGCAATACTCTGGCGCGGTCAAAGGGATCTATCACGCCCTTGTCATCATAGGCTTTGACGTAGGGAATGGTTTTGGCGCGCTTGCGGGCGCGGGCAATCCAGGCATTACTGGCTTCTCCGTGTGCCGACAACACCAGCGCATCACTGACTCTCAGCGAAACGCTGGCTGGTGGC
>JALSZZ010000179.1 GCA_027075825.1 Mariprofundaceae bacterium
GCGAAAGCGGATGAATATGTGGCCGATATATTCGCCAATCGCTATGCCGTCATCGACAACATCGAACGTTTGCCGGAGAAATTGCCAGAGTTGTTCATCTCGCTGACGCGCTGAGCAGGCACGACTCTGGGAGAAGGCCGCGACCCGTGCCTGATAACTGTCGAGAAGGCTGTTTACGGATAAGATCTGCGCTATCTGGTGTTCGGGTCATGTTCATCTCGCAGTTATCAGGGTTGCCAATGTTGTCCCGGTAATGGCAAGAAGTTGCTTTCATGCTGTATTTGCCGCCAGGGAACTGGCGAAGCGAGAATGGAGCCGTTATCATTTCGGGCATGGTGTTCCTTCTTTGGAGGTGGTCTTTAGTTGAATAAATCCAGCCAAAGTTGGAATCCCCTCAACTTTTTTGGCAAAAGTATTGTTCCGGGGAGTTCTGTTGATGAATAAAAGAAATCTATATTGACAACTATCGTTGCCTGGTAAACTTTCGAATCAAACCACAGAACTTTCAGCTTTGGCTTGGTGCCAATGGTGTTGGTAAAAGTTCTGTGCTAAGTGTACTGAGAAAAATCCAGAAACTGATGCGAGGCGAAAACATTGGAGATGTTTTTTCATCGAACACGCTGACGCAATGGTACGAGGGAACCCGGCAAACTGTTGAACTGACCTTCGACATCAGGAAAGATGTGTTTACCTACAGGTTAGAGATTGAATATTCGAGGCAAAACGATAAAAAACGAATTAAAACAGAAAAATTATACTGGAACAATCAGGTGTTTTATTCATTTGATGGCCAGGAAGCGCACCTTTACCGAATCAACCGGGATAGCAAACTCGTTGAGGAAGGCGTAAAGTTTCCGGCAGACTGGCATCGTTCAGTCATTCCTGGTATTGCGGAGCGTGACGATAACCACCCTTTGATCCGGTTCAGAAAGGAACTGGACAAAATTCTGATTATTCAGCCTATCGCACCGTTGGCAATTTCTGATGCCAGAGGTGAGTCTCGTGAATTATCAAAGTATGCTGAAAACTTTGCACAATGGTATCGTCATGTCATACAGGAGTATCCTGAAATAAGCCTTGGAGCAACCCGTCAGTTAAAAGAAGTGCTTCCGGGCTTTGATTTGCTACGCCTTAAGGAAAGTGGTGAATCACGAGAACTCACTGCTAAATTTCTCATAAATGAAGAAAACCGTGACCTGAAGTTCTCCGAACTCTCCGACGGTCAGCGCCAGCTTATTATATTGTACATGATTGCGGAATCACTGCGTGTGGGGCTATATTCAACAATATTGATAGATGAACCCAACAACTTTGTGACAATACGCGAGATTCAGCCCTTGCTCTTCATGTTGGAAGATATCTGCGACGAACAGGGGTGCCAGGTTTTACTGGTCTCTCATCATCCTTCAGTCGTCAACAAAATGGCCAAAGGTGATGAGTTATGGTTTTCACGTCCATCAGGATCTCATGTAGAAACCAGGCCGTTTCCCCCATCTGATGAACTTCTCCCCGCAGAAGTGATGGCCCGGGGCTGGGAATATGAGTAAAGCTTCTGAAATTATTATTTTATGCGAAGATCAGGCGCATGAGGTGTTTGTCCGTCGTTTTTTGAAAAAAACGTTGGGAATAAAGTATGGACGGATGCTTCGTGTTGTGGATTATCCTGGTGGCCAAGGATCAGGAAAAAACCGTGTGCTGGAGAAGTTTGTCCAGGAAGTTAAAAATCAACGCCAAAGGCAGGCGGCAACAATACTCATCGTTGTTCATGACGTGGACGAGGATGCGCCTGATCAGGCAAGGCAACGCCTGGATGACTTGTTGAAAAAAGAAGCTGAATTTGAGAGGAACAAACGCTTAAAAAACAAGTTGAGGCCAAGAACAGAAAATGAGAGTATCGTTTACATTTTGCCAAAGTGGAGTATTGAAACCTGGTTGGCCTATCTGGATGGCAAACAGGTTGATGAGAATGATAAATACACATACTCAAGTGAATACAAAAAGAAAAACCGATCTGAAAAGCATGAGCTGATTGACAGACTTCAGGAGAAGTGTAGCAACAGGTTACGACTCGAAAGACCACCCCCTTCATTAAAGGCAGCCTGTCGGGAATTTGAACGAATCCGGGGAAAACTTAAGGGCCAGGAATCTGTCGGACTTTGGCAAATCGACTGTGAAAAACCGGATATTGACCAAATCTTCGCCCTGTCTTTGTTCAACAGCGCTGCTATTCACCGCAAACAGGTTGTATATCTGGCTCAATCCCGCTATTTCTTGTGATGATTACGGTCTGACAGAAAACGGGCCTGTAACCATGGTAAATCTTCTGGCGTGGTCACTTTGCGGTTGCAGGCATCGCCTGTTGTAATGCGAACCGGAAAACCGGCAGCCTCCAGTACTGAAGCATCATCGGTGTGCGTGGCCAGCCGTCCTGCTTCCTGTTGCAGGGCCTGGTTCAGCCAGTCACGACGCATGACCTGCGGGGTTTGTACGGCAACAAGCTGCTGACGAGGCGGCGTTGCGATCACCATCTTGTCGTCATTTATTCGCTTGATGGTATCATGCACGGGCAGACCGGGAACAGCAGCGCCGTAAGTCAGCGCGGCATCAATCACTTCGCGCAACAAAGCAGGAGACGGGAAAGGACGTGCAGCATCATGAATGGCCACATGGGTGACTGTTTCAGGCAAGGCGGCCAGTCCGTATCGCATGGAGAGCGCGCGTTCCTCGCCACCTGTTACGGCTGGCAGCAGGGTGAAGGGATAGTCTTCGCCATGCACATGCGCAGCATAATAAGGATCATGCGCGGCAATCACCACCTGCACGCAGTGAATGCGCGGCTCTGCGGCCAGTGAACGCAGGCTGTGACAAATCAGCGCCTGCCCTTCAAGTT
>JALSZZ010000180.1 GCA_027075825.1 Mariprofundaceae bacterium
CCTCCTGCAGGGGGATCGCACACACTGTAGGAGCGGTCTCCAGACCGCGAACCGACCGCCGTTTTCTGGCCTGAATCCTGCATCTCATCATGCGGAGCGATCCGGGGCGATCGTCAGTCGCCCGCCTGTGGTGAAGATTTCCGGGTGTGGTGGTTCGGGGCCGGAGGCCCCTCCTACAGGGGGAATTGCACGCACTGTAGGAGCGGTCTCCAGACCGCGAACCGACCGCCGTTTTCTGTGGCTCATCATGTGAGGGCATGATCTGCGATGATCGTTAGCGTGCATTCATTATCGCTTCATCCGCTGGCAGCGGCTTGCTGAATAAATAGCCCTGCACGGCATCGCAGCCTTCGCCGAGCAAGAAGCCCAGTTGCGCTTCTGTCTCTACGCCTTCGGCAATGGTCTTCATGTTCAGTGCATGGGCCATGGCAATCGTGGAGCGTACAATAGCAACATCTTCCGCATCATCCGGCAGATGGCGGATAAAGGCCATATCAATTTTCAGCCATTTGGCAGGCAGGCGTTTTAAGTAGATCATCGAAGAATAGCCGGTGCCGAAATCATCAATGGCAATTGATATGTCGGCATCGACCAGTTGTTGCATAATGGCGATGGCAATCTTCGGTTCGCGCATGACAGCAGTCTCGGTGATTTCAATTTCGATCCATGCCGGCTGACAGCCTGTTTCCCTGATGCAGGCCAGAATATCGTCCGCCAGTTCCGCTTGCATGAGCTGCACGCCTGAGATGTTCACGCCAATGCGACCAGGGCGAACACCAGCCTGTTCCCAGCGCATCGCCTGCTGGCATGCCTCACGCAGCACCCAGCGCGTAATGGCATGAATAAGCCCGGTTTCTTCAGCCAGCGGAATAAATTCACTGGGCGGAACCATACCCAGTTCAGGATGATGCCAGCGCAGCAGAGATTCCACGCCGGTCAGACCATCACCATTGATCGCGTGCTTGCCCTGATAGTAAAGCATGAGTTGCTGCCGATCCACGGCCTTTGCCAGTTCCTGCTCCAGCAGTAAATACCTGGCCGCCTGCGTTTCCATCTCATCCGAAAAATAATGGATGTGCGTGTGCGCTTTCCTGGCATGGTACATGGCCGTATCGGCATGCTTCAACAGGCTCTCAACATCCTTGCCATCCTGCGGAAAGATGGCAATGCCAAAGCTGGCCTCAGGCCTGTAGTCATGCGTACCGATGCGAACAGGCTGATGCAGGCTGAAATAGACTTTGTCGGCCACACGCCTGGCAGTATTGACATCTACATCCTGCAACAGCACGACAAACTCATCGCCGCCGATGCGCGCTGCGGTATCTGTTTCCCGCAGTACTGAAGCCAGTCGCCTGCCGGTTTCCCGAAGTACCAGATCACCGCTGCTATGTCCCAGGCTGTCGTTAACCAGCTTGAAGCGATCAAGACCAATATAAATCAGCGCCAGCCTGTTCATACCGCGTTGCGCCAGCGCCAGCGCCTGATGGGCGCGATCAAACAACAATCGCTGGTTGGGTAGTCCTGTCAGTTCATCGTAGTAGGAAAGCCAGACGATTTTCTCCTCATTGCGTTTGCGGTCTGTGATATCCTGAAACCATGTTTGCATCGCCGGACGACCTTCGAACGTGGTGGAAATCGCCCATACTTCGGCCAGAAATACCGAGCCATCCAGGCGGCGCAGATGCTCCTCAGCCTTTGCCAGATTGTTTCCCCGGGCCAGTTCGGCCATGCGTTCGCGCACCAGCGCACGATCTTCTTCGGCAACGTAGTCAAGCACTGGCGTGCCCTCAAAGTCTTTTGCGCTACCTCCGCCAAAGCAGGCAACTGCCGTCGGATTGATATAGCGCAGAATACCCCGCTCATGCACCACAATGCCCACTGGCGCAGCCTCCACCAGTTGGCGGTGTTTTTGTTCACTGTCCCGAAGCGCATCCATGGTTTGTTGATGGAGGATCATGTCGGCAATAATGTTTTCGACCTGACGATAAAAATTAAGAAACGGTCTGCTGGCTATCATGCCTGGCTTCATCGTGATGCTGATCAATCCCAGGCGTTTATTCCTGTGTGTAATCGGCAGACACAGATACCCTATGTCCGGCTTTTCTGCTTCTGCCAGTTCGTGATGGTTTTTGGGGCGATGCGGGCAAACAACAGGTTGCTCACTGCTCATGGCTGTGCCGCACAGACACTCGCCCAGGGGTATCTCAGTGCATTGGCGTTGGGCATCAACAGTCCAGCCAAGGCTGGCTGCCAACACCAGTTTTTGATCCTTAGCCAGAAAAACAGCCGCATGCCCGGCAAGAAAATCCCAGGGTGAATCGGCCATGCCTTCCAGTATCCATTGCAGGCGTTCGTGTAAGGGCTTGTCTTGCTGACTGAGGATGCGCATGGCAAGCAGTCTTCCCTGCGTCCATTCTCTTTGTTTGCGTTCAGTGATATCGCGCAGGATGGCGGATATTTTGCGTCTCCCCCCAATATCAAACATATTGACATTCAACTCAATTGCAAACTGTGAGCCATTCTTGCGCTGTCCTGTTAGTTCCCTGGTGTTGCCCAGAATGCTATAACGCTGGTCTTCCAGTTCATCGGCCATCAGTTGATGGTGTTGTTCGCGTAGTTCTTCTGGTACGAGGTCGTGTACGGCCAGACCCTTCATTTCTTCAGGTCGATAGCCAAACATCGAGCAGGCCGCCGGGTTGGCGCGTGTGATGACTCCCGTTGCATCCATTAACAGCACGCCTTCATTGGCGTGATCAATAACGCTGGCCAGCTTTTGCCGTTCGATCTTCAGCTCTGCCGTGCGCATGTCCACCAGTGTTTGCAGCCGCTCGCTGTAACGGCTGCGGTTAAACAACACCAGTGCCACCAGCCACGAAAACAC
>JALSZZ010000181.1 GCA_027075825.1 Mariprofundaceae bacterium
GGCGAAGGCAAAGTAATTTGCGCGCTCTCTGGCGGGGTCGATTCATCGGTGGCAGCGGTACTGATTCACGAAGCGATTGGCGATCAGCTAACCTGTGTGTTCGTGAATAATGGCATGTTGCGCCTTGGTGAAGCAGAAAAAGTGCAACAGGTGTTCCGTGACCAGTTTAATATCCGGCTGCAATATGTCGATGCCGAGGCACGTTTTCTGCGTTTGCTGGAAGGCGTGACCGACCCTGAGGAAAAACGCAAGAAAATTGGCCACGCCTTTATTGATATTTTTGATGAAGCGGCGAAACAGATGGGCGCAGTGGATTTTCTGGCGCAGGGCACGCTTTATCCTGATGTGATTGAGTCTGTTTCCGTCAAGGGCAAGTCTGCGGTGATTAAATCCCACCACAATGTGGGGGGCTTGCCGGAAGAAATGCAGATGGCGCTGGTGGAGCCACTGCGGGAGCTGTTCAAGGATGAGGTGCGGGAGCTTGGTCGCGAACTGGGCATTCCTGAAGATATTATTTCCCGTCAGCCTTTCCCCGGCCCGGGTCTGGCCATTCGTTGCCTTGGCGAAATCAGCAGTGAACGACTGGATGTTTTGCGCAAGGCTGATGCCATCGTGCTGGAAGAAATCAAATCAGCAGGCTTGTATCAGCAAATCTGGCAGAGTTTTGCCGTCTTGCTGCCGGTGAAATCGGTGGGAGTCATGGGTGATGAGCGCACGTATGAATCCTGCATTGCCATTCGGGCCGTTGAATCGCTTGATGGCATGACAGCAGATTTTGCGCATCTTCCGCATGAATTGTTGTCACGCATATCCAACCGGATTATTAATGAAGTCAAGGGGGTGAACAGGGTGGTTTATGATGTCACCTCCAAGCCCCCCGGAACCATTGAATGGGAGTAACACATATGAAACAATATCATCTGGCCTTAGGTGCCGCCGTGCTGGCAGCGACCATGCTGACGGCCTGCGATAAACCGGCCAACCCAGGCGGTCACGCGGCTACACCTGCGACGCAGGATACACCGACCAGGGCTAAAGGCGCTGCATTGAACAGCGAAGAAGATAAACTCAGCTATGCAATTGGCATGGATATCGGCAATTCCCTGAAAGGGCTGAATGTCGCGTTTAATCGCGAAGCGCTGTATGCGGCGATCGGTGATCAGCTTGATGGCAAGGATCCGGCAGTCAAGCCGGATGAAGCGGCTAAAATCAAGCAGGCATTTTTCCAGAAGCGCGCTGAAGAGGCCAACAAGAAGCGGGCGGCAAGCGCTGGAAAAAATGCCGAAGAAGGCAAGAAGTTTCGTGAGGAATATGCCAGGGGAAAAAACGTGAAAACAACCGCCAGCGGCCTGATGTATGAAGTGCTGAAAGAAGGCGATGGCCCAAGGCCAAAGGCCACCGATAAAGTGACGGTGAATTATCGTGGTACGCTGATCGACGGCACGGAGTTTGATTCCTCTTACAAACGTGGTCAGCCTGCTACTTTCCCGCTCAATGGCGTGATCAAAGGCTGGACGGAAGGCGTTCAGCTGATGCGTGTTGGCAGCAAATACAAGTTTGTGTTGCCGCCTGAACTGGCTTATGGTGCCAATGGTGCCGGACGTTTGATTGGCCCCAATGCCACGCTGGTCTTTGAGGTTGAACTGCTCTCGATTGAAGGCAAATAATATCACTGCCTCCGTACCTGGTGCGGGGGCAGTTTTTACTGGAATCATTCATGCAACGATTTGAAAGCGAGGCTTATCGCGCCGTGATTGATCACGGCAAAGATGCCCGGCATTGTCATCTTCCGGCAAAACTTGTGCAGCAGATGCGCAAGCAGGCGGAGGCAGGCTACCCGCACGAGATTTGCGGTCTGCTTGTTGGCATAGTCCGTGAACAGGTCTGGTGGGTCAGTGAAGTGCGTGCTGTCGCCAATCTGAATACTGATCGCGCTGATGACCGTTTTGAGCTTGATCCGCAGGCATATCAGCGCATTGACCGTGAATTGCGCGGCACGGGAAAGGAAATTATCGGCGTGTATCATTCTCACCCTGATTGTCTGGCGCAGCCTTCGCCAACAGATATGGCGCATGCCTGGGATATGCTGCTGTATCCGATTATCAGTGTGCATCAGGGAAAGGCAGATGAAGTGGTATGCTGGGCCTTGAACGCAGAGGGCAAACGTTTTATCCGCATTGATTGTGCTGATGTTCAATAAAATGTTCATGTATCGCCTTGTGCTGATGCTGCTGGTCAGTGGTCTTGCCGCCTGTGTTCCTCCACATCATGCCTCATCCACAAAAGCAGGCGTGGCCAGCAAGAGTAAAAAAACCACAACTGTTGCTGTGGCGCAGAAGACGGCCAGCTTCAAACAGATGCTGAGTCAGAAGTCAGACGATTTTTTGTATATGGCCGGGCGCGCTGCAATTGAAGATGGCAATATCCCCCTGGCGATCAGCTTTCTTTCCACGCTGGCCTCGCGCTCGCTGGCCGTTGCGCCGCGTCTGGAACTGGCACAGCTATATGTGAAAATCCATCGGGCCAAAGAAGCAGCGGCAGTATTGCAGCCCTTGCAGGCAGATGCAGCAAGCATGCAGGCCATGTCGAACGATGAACGCATGCAGTTACAACAACTGTATGCCGTCGTGCTTCAGCAACAGCAAAAAACAGGCGAAGCAGAGGTCTTGCTGCGCAGTTTGTTAAAGCAACATCCGAAGCAGGTGGCTGTGCGGGTACAACTGGCCCGGTTGCTGATGCAACAGGGTAAGCTAAAAGAGGCTGGAAGACTGGCCCGGGCCGGGCTGAAAGCGGAGGAAGCCGTACCTCTGTTGCAATTAATGGTTGATATTTCCCTGCAACAAAAGATGAATCGTCAGGCGCTGCAATATATCAGACGTTTACGCGCGGTACAGCCGGATAGTGGTCAGGCGGTGATTCTTCATGCTGTGTTACTGACGCGGCAAGGCAAGGCGAACAAGGCAGAGAAGATGCTGAGAGCGTTTATTGCCGGGCATCCCTCAGCTATTGGGGTCGCCAATCACCTTGGTCGCCTGCTGATTGCGCAAAAGCGTCTGAATGAGGCGGTTAAGCTGTACCGTGGCATGCTCCGGCACGGTGAGGCCATGAGTCAGATCTACGCCATGCTGGGTATGCTGTATTATGAGCAAAAGCAATTTGCTCAGGCTGCCGATGCTTTCAGGGAGGCTTTACGACTGGAGCCGGAGAATAACGAGTTTCGCTTTCATCTGGCGATCAATCTGGATATGCTCAATCGCACCGATGAAGCGCTGGCGTTTTATCAGGATGTGCCACCGGAAAGCGAGCGTTATGCCGCAAGTCAGATGCGCATGGCAGCGATCAGCATGCAGCGTGACGATCTTGCCCGCGCTGAACATATTTTGCAGGGCCTGTTGGAGAAAAAGCCGGATACAGGCGATGCCTGGGGCATGTTGGCGGCGGTGTATTTGCAGCGCAATGCCTATCGTTTGTTGCTCGATCGTACCGAGCCTGCGCTCAAACTGAAGAAAATCCCCCGCTCGTTGCTGATCAATCGCGCTATTGCTTATGATCATTTCAAGGAATATCAACACCTTGAGCAAAGCATTCAGTTGCTTCTGAAGCATTACCCGGATGATCCGGAAGCGCTTAATTTTATTGGCTATTCGCTTGCTGAACGCGGTATTCGTCTGGCTGAAGCCAAGGCCTGGGTGGAGAAGGCGCTGAAGCTGCGTCCTGATAATGGCTTTTATCTGGATTCGCTGGCGTGGGTTTATTATCAGCAGGGCGATTACCAACAGGCCGAAAAAACGCAGCGTCAGGCCCTGCAGAAAGTGGGCCGCGTTGATCCCGTGATGTATGAGCATCTGGGGGATATTTTATGGCGACAGGGAAAGCATGAGCTGGCGCGTCAGCACTGGCAGCAGGCTCTGGAGAAATTGCAGGCAGGCGATGGCATCAGTATCGGTTCAGCAAACCAGGAAGAACTGAGTAAAAAAATCGCTGAAGGATTGCCTGCCCGTTGAAAACAATGCTTGCCAGTCTGTTGCTGGCGCTGGTCATGGCAGGTTGCATGCCAAAGCATACAGGCGCTGGCGGACAGCCGCCGGTGATTGGTCCCTATGATGCGTTCAATGCCCGTCTGCTGGTGATGGAGCCAGAACATCGCTGGCAGGTGATGCTGCGTTGGTCAGGTCAGGCGCATCAGGGCGAGGCACGTCTGAACCATGCCGCCAGTGGGCGTGTGTTGCGCATACGCTGGCAGGATCAGTTTATCGCGGTTCTGGATAATCGGGTGAAGCCAGTTGGCTGGCGCGGTATTACAGCGGAGGATATGGCTAAACGCGGGCTGGTGATTCCGCCATCACAATTGGCGGCTATTTTTCACAATCATATTCCCCGTGAGTTTCATTACATCGGCAAGGGGCAGTGGAAGGGCAGCGGCATATTTCAGGGTGTGCGCATGCTTTGGAAGCCATCGCGACAACAGTTGACTATTTCCGATATTGCCCATGGTCGTGAGGCACGTTTTATCATCCTTGATAAGTCCGGCAAGTGAACGCCGCCTGTTCACTGCTGTTGTGCGGTGGCTGCATCACTGGCTTTGCTGCGGTGACTGCCCAAAAGATAAAAGCGCAATACCAGTGCCAGGTTCAGGAATAATGCGGGCAGAAGAAACAACAAGTCAGTACGGTCGGTGGAAATAGCAGGCATATGCCATTCATAGAAGGTAAAAAGCGCGCCTTGCAGCAGCAACAAGCCTGCAGGTAGCCATGGGCCAAGGAGACGAGCGCCAGGCATGGAAAGAAAGCTTAATGCTGCAATGCCAAGAGCCAGTGCCAGCATGATGGTGGTAGCTGGCGCTGCTGCTTTCATGTGCTGGCGAATTTCAGCACGCAAGGCGGGAGAATCGGGGTAAGCTTCAATGACTTCCGCACCGTCGCACATAAAAATCCAGGTTTTTCCCTTCATTTGTTCCAGCGATCTGCCCTGCCATTGCAACGCTTCATCATGTGTTGCCACATGGTAATATGGTGTGCCGTAGAGCAGGGGGATAAACATGACGGTGGCCGGTACGTTACCGCGCAGGGACTCAAGGATGGCGATGCTGGCCATTGGCACAGCGTAAGCATCGGTTGCAGGTGGTGCCAGACGCACGTTTTCCAGGCGAGCAACGGCAATGCCAATATGATCCATGGCCAGGAGTTCGGTATTGGCGTGGGGTGGGGCGGCATGCCCGATGCCTGGCAGCAGACTGCATAGCAGACTTATACTCAGTAAATAGCGTATCACAGCCGGTTTCCTCATCATTTCCTCACAATTTTTTTCGCAGCGCCTGCGCATTGAGGCGCACGGTAAACTCACTGCCTTCACCAACCACAGAGCGCACAGTAATATCGCCGCCATGGGCATTGACCATGCGCCGGGACAGCGCCAGACCAAGACCGATGCTTTTTTCGCCAGCCGTCGGTTGTACGGATGTTTTGCCAAAGGTCTGGAACAGTTTATTCTGTTCTTCCTGTGGAATGCCGGGTCCTTCGTCTTTGACAGACAGCGTAATCATCCCGTTCTGAACATGCAGCCTGACATACACGGTAGTGTTCAGTGGCGAATATTTAACGGCATTGCTGATCAGATTATCCACCACCTGACGCAGACGGTCGCGGTCAAACACCTGTATTTCTTCATCCACTTCACTTTGCAACAAGACGCGAATATGTTTGCGACGGGCAACAATATGGTTCAGGTGAACCACTTCTTCCACCAGTTGCATCAGATTGTATTCACCAAGCTTGAGGCTGAGACGGCCTGATTCAATGACGCTGACATCAAGTAAATCATTGACCAGACCTAACATGGAATCGGCGGTTTTTCGGATGTTGGCGACCAGTTCATGCTGTTCTTCATTCAGTTCGCCCACCTCATCTTCGGTGAGAAATTCAGCAAAACAGCGAATGGCGGAGAGTGGGTTGCGCAGATCGTGGGCGGCGATACTGAGGAAGCGGTTTTTGATTTCGTTAAGTTTTTTAAGCTCACGCTGTTCTTTTTCCAGCGTTTTATTGGCTTGCATCAGCGCCTGCTGATTTTGTTTAAGCTGGAGAAGCATGCGCGTGCGTTGTCTGATATTTTCATAAGCCTGTGCATGATAGCGCAGACGTGCCCGTAATTCCGCGCTATCGGGCAGTTTGACCAGGTAATCATTGGCACCGAGGGCGAATGCCTGCGCCTTGATTTCTGCATCTTCTTTGGATGACAGGACAACAATAGGCACATCCCGGGTGGTTTTGTTGACGCGATAAAACTTGACCAGTTGCAGACCATCAATATCGGGCATCACCAGATCCTGAAGAATCACATGCGGTCTGATCTCTTCGGCGACTGATAGCGCCTCGCCGCCATCAGCGCAACAATGGAGAAATAATTCAGGTATATCAGCCAGTTGTCGGCGCACGGCTTCGTGAATAATCGGTTGATCATCCACCAGTAACACCACATAAGACGTTTTTTGCTCCTCACTCATGGTTATTCCTCTCATGGTTGTCTGTCTGTAACAATCGTTGCATCAATATGGCATCTTCAGTCGCTTGCAATGAACCGGTAGTGTAATAATTTTTTCGGTGGCCGCACACGACAAAGTCCGCCTTGTGATAAAACCGGCGAGCAGCGATATTGGATGCGCGAACCTCCAGTTGCAAGCTGTTCATACCTGCGCTACTGGTCACCAATGCCTGTAACAAGCTGCTGGCAATGCCTTGCCGACGGTGTTGCGGCGCAACAACAAGCTGCATGATGTGAATTTCGTCCAGCACATGGCTGCTTAATAAATAACCCGATAATGTATCGTTTTTTACGGCCAGCAACAGATCGAAGCCAGCGGCAAGCGAACTGCGCAGGCTGCGCTCTGACCATGCCTCCGGCAAGCATTGCCGTGCCAGAGCGCAGACGTTGGTTACATCATCGTTGTTACCACTGACAATGGAATAATTCATCTGGGGTTATAAATACAAAAGCGGTAACAATAGCCCGTTGCCGCCTGGTGATCCTGCCTGGATAACAATTTCCACCGCGAACGATCCGTAGCAGGAAAGTAAGCATCGCCTGTGAAGTTGTGTTCCAGATGAGTGACATACAGCCGCTCTGCCAGCGGCAGCCAGAGGCGATAAATCTCGCTGCCGCCCATAATCACCAGTTCTTCGTGATCACTTGCCACCGCTAATGCTTCATCAATGCAATGGATCAGGTGGCAGTCATCGGGAAGTTCAGGCTTACCCCTGCTTTGTACCATATTAAACCGTCCTGGTAACGGCTTGCCAATGGAATCAAACGTTTTTCTGCCCATGAGTACAGCCTTGCCCATGGTCTGCTGACGAAACCAGGCCATATCTTCAGGGAGATGCCAGGGCAACCCCCCGTTCTGGCCGATGAGTCCGTTGCGATCCTCTGCCCAGATCAGGGAAATCAGTGGTTTACTCATGTAACACCAGCAACAGGCCGCAAAGCAAGGTAATCATCATGGCGAACATGCCCCACCAGACATGAATCAGACCGGACAACAAGGCTGTGCATAGTGCGCCACTGACTGTCAACAGCAAGGCACCCGCCAGCAGTGGCAGGCGGGAGCGGCGTGGCTCAGGCTGTGGCAGGAACTCTTCCCTGACGGTTTCCATGAAGCCGTCGATGCGCTGGGGCAGTTGCATCCAGTGTTGCGCCTGAATTTTCCATTCACTGGCAAAGGCTTCCATCTTGCCAACAGGGCCGATATGACGGCTTGCCCATTCAGTGATCAGGGGGCGGGAGGATGTCCACATATTAAAATCGCCTGCCAGTTCGCGGGCAACACCTTCGAGAACAACCATGGTTTTTTGCAATAACAGCAACTCCGGACGTGTTTCCATATGAAAACGTTCGGTGACGGCAAACATGCCAAGCAATAATTCAGCGATGGAAATTTTGGCCAGTGGCCGATTGAAAATCGGCACGGCGATTTCCCGTAAGGCATCTTCAAAGGCTGAAACATTGGTGTCCGGCGGCACATAGCCAGCTTCCACATGCACCATGGCGGCCCGGTAATAGTCCTCACGCAAAAAAGCCAGCATCATATCGCCCAGATAACGGCGGGTGCGCATATCCAGACGACCGACAATGCCAAAATCTACCAGAATCAAATCGCCATCATGAGCCACGAAGATATTACCAGGATGCAGGTCAGCATGAAAATAACCGTCCACGAATACCATATGGAAAAACAGATTGGCCGCACGATCGCATAGTTGCATGGTATCGTGTCCTGCGGCAATGAGTTCGGCTTTTTCGTCAATCGGGGTGCCGGAAATGCGCTCTGTGGTCAGCACTTCGGTGCTGGTGTAATCCCATTGCACTCTGGGAACGCGCACCCCCTCCAGTTGTTCAAAGTTTTCGTGAAAGCGGCTGGCATGCGCTGCTTCAGCACGCAGATTCAGTTCATTGCGAATGCTTTGCGCGAACTCCTCCACCACGCAAGAAGCCTTGAGACGACGGTATTCAGGGAAATAGCGCTCAAACATGCGGGCCAGCAAGCGCAGAATATCAAGATCGGCATCAATGGTTTGTTCAATGCCTGGCCGACGGATTTTCACGGCAACATGTTTGCCATTATGGAGTTCGGCAAAATGCACTTGGGCAATGGAAGCGGCAGCCACTGGCGTTTCTTCAAAGCTGCGGAACAGGCCGTCATCACCCTGCAAGGGTTTTTTGAAGGCATGAAAAATAACAGCTTCAACATGCTCCAGCGATTGCGCGGGTACATTATCCTGAAGTCGTTTGAGTTCGAGTGCCACGGAGATGGGCAAAAGATCGACGCGGGTGGACATCATCTGGCCAAATTTAATAAACGTCGGGCCGAGTTTTTCCAGTGCCAGGCGCAGCTGTACGCCAAGATCGGCACTCGGTGCATCATCGCGAAACCACTGGACAAGCCAGGCCCATGGGTAAAACAGGCGCATGCGCAGGGCCAGCGCTGCCATGCCATGGGTGGTCAGGATGTAGCCAATTGTAATCAGTCGCAGGTTGCGTCGCAGGTTGCCTGCCAGTTTCATCTGTCAGTCGTGCCGTGCAGGCGTTGCCAGCGTTGCTCCAGTCGTCTGATGCGTTGTTCCAGGCGTTGGTTACGGTGTTGCAAGTGCTCAACGCCCGCCTGCCATTGCTGAAGGCGTTGTTGGTCAGGAATGTCGATATCGTTCAGTTGTTGCTGGAGGTTGTTATGGATGTTTTGGCGAAGTTTTTCCTCAGCATTCATCAGTTTTCTTGCCGTCTGGGCAACGCGACGGCCAAAAAAGTGACCAAATGCCGATTGCAGCTCTGTTTCCCAGCTGACATCGGCAGCCTGCATCATTTTTTTGAAGCGCAGCATGCTTTCCGAATCGCCGCTGATGCGCAGCAGCTGCCGGAAGACAAGATCATCCGGGTCTTCGTGATCAAAAATCATGCGGGCAAATGCTGCTGTTTCAGCCGTAATGCGCACATCGGTATCCCCGTCATGGCTGGGGTGGGTTTGCACCTGACCCTCGTGAAACAACAAATAAAAGAGAAAGCCCTGATCCCGAACATGAACGCGAAAGACGCGACCTTCAAGGTCAAAAGCCAGCTCACGCAATTTGTCGTCGCGCAGTAATACCAGATTCAGCACCGTGCTGATGACCACGCACTGTACGGATTGCGGAATCAGTCGCAGTGGCAGAAACAACACACTCACAGCCTGTACCCCCGGTGCAGGGCGACAATGCCGCCTGTCATGTTTTCGTGGCGAACCATATCAAAGCCTGCCTGCCTGATCATATGGGAAAAGCGCTGTTGATGCGGAAAACGACGAATGGATTCTACCAGATATTGATAGGAATCCTTATCGCCTGTGACCCATTCGCCCATGCGGGGAATGACGTGAAACGAATAGGTATCATAAATCACATCCAGCAAAGGCAACACGGGCCGGGAGAACTCCAGACAAATGAATTGCCCGCCCGGTTTGAGCACGCGGAAAAATTCGCGCAGACCCTGGTCAATATCAACAAAGTTGCGGATACCAAAGGCAATACTGACACAATCAAAACTGTGATCGGCAAAAGGCAGCCGGGAGCCGTCAGCCTGAATGCAGTCAGCGCGCCCCGGCAGGTAACCGGCATCCAGCATGCGGCGAGCGCCTTCGCGCAGCATTGGCCCGTTAAGATCACTGAGGATCACGCGCCCTGAATCGCCCATTTTTTGCAAATGGCCCTGCGCGATATCGCCAGAGCCGGCGGCGACATCCAGCACCATGCTGCCCGCATGGACGGCTGCGCATTGCCGCATTCGGCATTTCCACAGGCGATGCAGTCCACCGCTCATCAAATCATTCATCAGGTCGTATTTTCCCGCCACTGAAGAAAACACGCCCATGACGCGACCCTTTTTTTCGTCCGGGCTGACTTGTTCAAAACCGAAGTGTGTTTGCTCTTCCATTGGCGCAGGCTAGGAGTCTGTCGGACTTTGGCAACCGTTACGAGAAATAGCAGGATTGAGCTAAATATACGACCTGTTGGCGGCGAATAGCAGCGCTATTTAACAAAGACAGGGCGAAAATTTGGTCAATATCCGGTTTTTCGTAGTAGATTTGCCAAAGCGTAAGCAATGTCAGCCGATCCAGTGCTTTCCGAAGCTGGCCAGACTGAATTTCGCTCAAGGCTTTCGTTTGCTCGTGAATTGCGCTTTATAGCGCTGTTTTTTCTGTGTGATATGGTTCTTCAGGCGGTTGATATCGTCCATAACAGAGTCTGAGGCGAAGGTGCTGGTATGGTGGTTACAAACAAGCCTGCGAATCATCAGCACCCAGAGAGGGCTGAGTAACAGCGTCATGGCGATAACAACAATGGCCATGTGATAGCCTTCATCGGTGATAATCCCCTGGACTGTGCCAAGCGCGGCCAGTAAAAAAGAAAGCTCCCCGATCTGACTGAGCAGACCACCGGTGATCAGAGCCATGCGCCAGCTCTCCCCCAGAAGACGCAACACAAGTGCATTCAGACCGGAGTTTAAGACAAAAACAGCCATGGTCAGGGTGATCATCATCAGCCAGT
>JALSZZ010000182.1 GCA_027075825.1 Mariprofundaceae bacterium
CAGTTGCGTCTGATCTCGCCTGCTGGCGGTATTTCACCGGCTGGCATGGCGCCACGCATGCGCGCTTTTCGCCTGGTGGGTATTTTCGACTCCGGCTTTTATGAATATGATGTCGGCATGATTCTCGCACCATTGAATGCAGTGCAGCGCCTTGAGCGGGCGGGCGATCGCATTACGGGCATTGAACTGATGCTTAAGGATCGTGAACAGGCGCAGCAAGTTGCCATGCATCTTCGTCAGGTGCTGCCAGAAGGCGCCTGGGTCACGCCCTGGCAAATGCGCAATCATTCCTTTTTTCAGGCGCTGGAAATGGAGCGTGTGGTCATGGGAATTATTCTTTCACTGATCGTGCTTGTGGCGGTGTTTAACATGATTTCCTCGCTGGTTATGGTGGTCATGGAACGACGCAAGGAGATCGCTATCCTCAAAACACTGGGGGCGACGCATGCCTCGGTGATGCGCGTGTTTTTATCCATGGGGGCGTTGTTAAGTGGACTTGGCACGCTGCTGGGGGCAGTATTTGGCCTGCTCCTCGCCTGGAAGCTGGATGTCATCCTGGCGACATTTGAACGCCTTACCCACATCAAGATATTGTCGAAGGATGTTTATTATATTGACCACGTTCCTTCCATTATTGAACCGGCATCGGTGATGATTATCGTTGGTTTCAGTTTTATTCTTGGCCTCGCAGCAACGTTTTATCCTGCATGGCGAGCTTCTCATGTACCGCCGGCGGAGGCCTTGCGCTATGAATAAGGACGGAGTGAACTGTGTCGCTGGCTGATCTTAAGAACAAAGCCAAGCAAGCCCTGCTGAATGGCAAGTATGATCGTGCCCGTGATTTGTTTGCGCAAATCCATGAGCAGGATCCCTCTGATATTCGCTCTTTCGTTAAGCTGGCGGAAATGAAGGAGAAAACAGGGGATAAAAAAGGCGCTGTCAGGGATTATATCGACATTGCCTCGACCTATGCCGATCAGGGCTTTGTGGTACAGGCCATTGCCATCAATAAAATCATTCTTCGTCTGGATCCCGGACGCACGGAAATCAACGAACAATTGCAAAAACTCTCATCCGAGCGCGGTGAGGACTGGGCAACTTCGACCTCAACGGTGCAAACCGCGATACCGAGAACATCGCCGCTGGATATGTCGGCCAGCGATCGCTTCAAACTCGGTTTTTCGCGCACGCCGTTGCTCTCAGGACTTTCCGGTGCCGAACTGGATGCATTTATTGCCTCGCTGGAACTGAAAGAGCTTAATCCCGGTGATGTGCTTTACCGTGAGGGTGAAACCGGTGAATACCTGTATCTGGTGGGTATGGGAACGATTCAGCTTCAGGCCAGGGTGGCTTCAGGTGAATATCGTACCTTTTCGCATCTTCATGAAGGGGATTTTTGCGGCGAACATGCTTTCATGTCGCATCTGAAGCATGATCATGCCGCTGTTGCCGAATCGGAAACGCGCGTACTGATGCTGGATCGCGAAACATTCGGGCAGTGGGTGACGAAATACCCGCAAATCAAAAATACCGTCGAGGATTTTTATCGCCGTCGTGTACTGGCCAAAGTACTGGCGGTAACGCCCTTGTTTGAGGGCGTTCCGGATAAAATTCGCCTGGCACTGGCCGAGCGCTTCAATGTTTGCAAATTCAACCGTGGTGATGTGATTGTGAAGGAAGGGGACAGTGGCGATACCTTCTACCTGATTCGTGCCGGTAAGGTATTGGTCACCACAAGCAAGATGGATGCCACGGGTGGCGTGGTGAATCTGGGCCAGATGGGACCTGGCGCGTTTTTTGGCGAAGTCTCGTTGTTGACCAACAAACCCCGGACGGCCACAGTCATTGCAGGTCAGGATGTGGAACTGATGGAATTGAGCCGGGAAAACTTCAATGCTATCGCCGAACGTTTTCCTTCTGTGCGCAAGGTGGTGGAAAGTTATCAAAAACATCGGGTACAAAAAACGATCCGGGCATTAATGAGCCGCAAGTGAGTTTTTTTCGCGTCCAGGGCCTGCGCAAAAGCTATCATACCCCCTCTTCATCTGTTGACGTACTTAAAGAACTGGAACTGGAGCTGTCCGCCGGTGAATTTCTTGCCATTGTTGGTGAATCAGGCAGTGGTAAAAGTACCTTGCTGCAAATTCTTGGCACCCTGGATGAAGCTGATGCCGGCAGAATTCTCCTCAATGGCACATCATTAAGTGGCCTGTCAGCCGCCGCGAAGGCAAGCCTGCGCAACCATCAGCTGGGCTTTGTCTATCAGGCACACCACCTGATTCCTGAATTGACGGCACTTGAAAATGTGATGCTGCCGTTGATGATTCGTGGCAGTGCCGAGGCAGCAGCCAAAGCTTCGGCTATACGCCTGCTTGATCGTCTGAAGCTGGGGCAGCGCATTGATCATACGCCCGCACGGCTTTCCGGCGGTGAGGCGCAGCGCGTTGCCGTAGCCAGGGCCTTGATTGGCAAACCGGATTTATTGCTGGCCGATGAGCCGACGGGTAATCTTGACGAGGAAACGGCTGATGCCGTCTTTCAACTGATGCGGCAGTTGTGCCGGGAAGAACAGGCGGCGGTGATTATGGTAACGCATAGTCAGGCACTGGCAGCCAAAACCGATCGCGTGTTAAAACTCCAGCATGGCAGGCTGCACTGATGGATGTTGGCACCATCCTCCATGGCATCAGCATCTGGGCGCTGCCGGTGTTGTTTGCCGTGGTTTTCCATGAAGTGGCTCATGGCTACACAGCCTGGCGGCTGGGCGATCCGACAGCGCACATGATGGGGCGGCTGTCACTGAATCCAGCCAGGCATATTGACCCGGTGGGCACGGTGATCATTCCTTTGT
>JALSZZ010000183.1 GCA_027075825.1 Mariprofundaceae bacterium
CCTGAATACTTTTCCAGGTCTGCAACAGCATCTGTGTCAACTCATCGGCAAGATTTAATGATTGCGCAAATTCTTCGGCATCCACCATGTATTCGTGAACCAGCCTGTTTGGCAATGCCCGCGCTTCCAAATACTTCGGCTACATTAGAGCGAGTTTCTGCCGATAAACGGTAAGGCTCGTCAAAGAAGGAGCCGATGATATGCAAAAGAAAGCCTATTCCTACATTCGATTTTCCAGCCCGCAGCAGTTGAAGGGTGACAGCCTGCGCCGCCAGCTTGAGGCCAGCCGCGCCTATGCTGAAGCGCATGACATGATTCTGGATGATTCCCTGCGCGATATTGGCGTCAGTGCATTCAAGGGCAAGAATGCCACTGAAGGCGCATTGAAGAAATTCATCGAACTGGTTGAAGCCGGACGCATCGAGAAAGGCTCGGTGCTGATTCTGGAGAGCCTGGACAGGTTATCCCGCCAGCAGGTGTTCACTGCGCTGGGGCTGTTTTCCTCTATCCTGTCTGCCGGCATCGAGATTGTGACGCTGGCGGATAACCAGCACTACACCGCCGAGAGCGTCAATGATGTCGGTCAGCTCATGTTCAGCCTGATTTCCATGAGCCGCAGCCATGAGAAATCAGCGGTGAAGTCCAAAAGCCTTGCCGCCAGTTGGGAGAACCGGCGCAAGTTGGCGATTGAGGGTAAACGCCCGATGACCGGCCAATGCCCCAAATGGCTGCGCCTGTCCGATGACAAAACTCGCTTTGAGGTGATTGAGGAACGCGCCGAGGTTATCCGCCATATTTTCCGGCAGAGCATCGCCGGAACCGGCCAGCGCAAGATTGCCGCGAATCTGAACGAGCGCGGCGTGCCCACCTTCAACGGTGGCGACATGTGGCATTCCTCCTACATTGCCAAGATTATCCGCAGCAAATCGGTCATTGGTGAATATCAACCGAAGCAGAAGGGAGAGCCGATTGGCGAGGCGATTGCCGACTGCTACTCCGCCGTTGTCAGCGAGGAATTGTTTTACAAGGCGCAGTCTGCGCGTGTCAGTCGAATGACCACATCATCGGCAGGCAGGAAAGGGCCGAGATTCACCAACCTGTTCACCGGCATGTGCAAGTGCTGGGCATGTGGTTCCACCTATCGTCTGATAAAGAACGGGCGCTCGCATATGTTCCGCTGCAACAGCAACTATATGGCGAACGGGTGCGAGTGCGATAAACGCTGGCACTACAGGGAAGTGGAAGCCGCTGCACTGGTGGCTCTGAGTGAGAAGGTGGATTAGTTCTCGGCCCTTGGCGGTCACACCAACAACCGGTATGCGCTGGAATCGGAGCTGGCGACCCTGCGCGGCAAGCTTGCCGATACAGAGAAACAGGTCGAACGCTTTGCCGAGCTGTTCAGCATGGCCGATGGCGCAATGCTGACGGATGCACGAAACCGGTATATGAAGGCGATGCAGGCAGCCGATGAACTGCGGCTTGCCATTGAATCGAAAGAGGCAGAGCTGCGCATCTTCTCTCCGGTACAGGAGCGCGTGGACAGATTATCGGTGGCCATCTTCGATTTGCGCTACCGCAAGAAACAGGATGCCGCACTGTATGAGCTTCGCGCCCAAATCAATGCTGCCTTTCGTGATGCAGGTCTGTGCCTCTACTTCTTCGGGCAAGGGGTAATCTACGAAGTTGCCTCCACCGGTCAGGCCGACGTGATTATCACCGAAGAGAACCGGGAGTCGGAAGCGCTGCTTGCCCAGGCGGAACTGGTGAACCACGGCCTGAGAGGGCTGAAAGAGGTGCTGTCATGCGGTTGAGAATGCAGCACTGCTTCTTCTGGTTGAGGCGGGCGAATACGCCAACAATTGACTGGCGCTGGCGTGATTTTCTTTGGGGCACAAGGCGTGCACAGGGTATGGCCTCAAGTTATCCCCTGTGTGCGCCGATATGCTGGAGAAAAGTAACAGGAGAATCTTATGCCCAAGTCACCTACGAAATCATCCGGCATCCGAATGCCCGTTGAACTGTACAACTGGATAGACCGACTGGCCGCCCGCAGAGGCATGAATCGCAGTCAGTGCGTTTGCGCTCTGGTGGAAAAAGCCAGAAGAAGCCTTGCCCCCAAGGCAAAGCCCGAACAGTCGTGGACAGTGCATGCCGCAAAGGCGGGAGAATACCTGTCGGTCGTTATCATCATGGTGGACGTGCAGTGCATGCTCGGCGTTCTGTAACCGAGGCCATGCGCTGCTGTTTTGGTGAGCCACGGGTAGTATAGCGACCCTCTACATGGACAGGTGCAGGCCAGCGTCATTCCGACGCTGTGCCTGCGCCTGTGGCAACAATCGTTTGCAGGCTTGCACCTGCCTTTGCGCTGACTGCAAATCCCGCTCCAGTTCGACCTTACGCTGGACATAGGCCTGATACTCCTTTGCTTGCCTTGCATGCTCGATGGAAGCCTTGGCTTGTGCCTTTGGCTGCCTGCAAATACGGTTAATCAGGTTGTTGCGCTCTCTGGTCTTGTCAGCCTTCAGCTTCAGCACCTTCTCATAAGCATCAGTGAATCGGACATAGTCGCCGCTATAGTAGAACCGGTTCCATGCCCGCATGAAGAAATTGCTTCCGGCATCGCGCTTGCACTGGGCCTTCACCATCGCATCATAGGCTTTGTGGATGATGTCATGCTCAAGCTGCCATATCTCTTTACCCAGTCGCCTGACACGCTTCTGATTCTCGGCAATGCGCCTGAGGATGGCTGACTTGTCCGGTCTGCGAACTGGCTGAAGGGCTGCAAGCTGGCGCTGCACGGTTTGAAATTCCTGCAAGGCATCGTGATAGTGCTCCTGCGCGGACGG
>JALSZZ010000184.1 GCA_027075825.1 Mariprofundaceae bacterium
ATCACCGCCGTACTGACGACATCGGCAGGACAGGCGATACCCTCACCATCTTCCACTTCAACGCAATACAGCGCATGTCGCACGCCATGGCGCCAGTGCATGCGGCTGCTGACTTCCTGACCAACATTGTAAAACGGGGTCTGACCTGATTATCATATTGATATCGTTAAACTTTCATCAAAAAATATGCTATTTTCCGTACTTAAAGGGCTCATTTCGACGTCAAAATGGACGTTGTAAGCAGAACCAGGCTCTCGAATCACGACTGTTTTACCATCGTTGCTTATCTGTTTCTTTCGAGCAACAAGGCCAAGCCGCTCTTTAACCAGTTCAATGTAATTTTCACTACCGACAGCGATAGAGTTCGTCCACTCAGTAGAGTGTGAAACCATCTCGGCACGCATCATGTTCAGATCAATAATATAGATAAGGCAGCATGCCAGACATGGCCAGGAAGATGATATCGCTTCGCTCTTGGCATCAAATCCTCCTTAGCCCTGCTATTTTACTCCCAAAATGGGCACTTTAAGGCCAAAAAAAGGCTGTTTTTGGCCTTCTATCCCTATAAAATCAACCAGTTAGTTAGGTCAGACCCCGTTTATATGACGCGCTGCATGCTACCCGCGCTGCCGTTGAAGAAGGTATTGTACCAGGTGGTGGCGTCGCGCTGATCCGTGCCCGTGCGGCGCTGGATGGCCTGACGACGGACAACCACGACCAGGATACTGGCATCGCGATTGTTCGCCGTGCCGTGGAAGCGCCGCTGCGTCAGATCGTCTCCAACGGTGGTGGCGAAGCGTCTGTCGTCATTAACAATGTGGCGAACAATGATGACAAGAACTATGGCTTCAATGCTGCCAGCGAAAGCTATGGCGATATGAGCAAAATGGGCGTGATTGACCCAACCAAGGTCACCCGTTCTGCGCTTCAGAATGCAGCATCTATCGCTGGTCTGCTGATCACGACTGAGGCTATGGTAGCTGAACTGCCAAAGCCTGAAGCGCCTGCAGCACCTGCCGGTGGTGATATGGGCGGCATGGGTGGCATGATGTAATCATCCGGCCTTAGTCCATTAAGGCATAAAAAAAGCCAGTAGCCCTCGCAGGTTACTGGCTTTTTCTTATTACGGATCCAGGAGTCTGTCGGACTTTGATCAATCTACTACGAAAAAGCGGATATTGGTCAAATTTTCGCCCTGTTTTTGTTAAATAGCGCTGCTATTCGCCGCCAACAGGTCGTATATTTGACTCAATCCCGCTATTTCTCGTGACGATTGCCAAAGTCCGACAGGTCCTCAGGGAAAACGGACAACGCGATCCCTGTTGTTCACAATGGTTCACAATGCGGCGATTTTTTTGTTCAGGCGTTGCAAACGGCGGTTTAGTCTGCTGCGCAACGCTTCATCCGTCATAAAATTCTGACGGTACATGGCCTCGGGCCAGCATAGCAACTGACCTTCGGAAACAGCACGAACGGTCAGACGGCGGACATTTTGCAATACGCCCAGTTCACCCAGAAGGTCACCCGCATGCGCTGTATAAAGATGACGCAGACTGCCATTGACAGGTACGCTGACAGAAAACCAGCCTGAGACGACAACGTAAAGATCCAGCTCATCACGCACGCCATGTTCAAACAATGTGGTATCCGCAGCAACATTCAGCAGTGTCATCTGGCTGGCAATCCGGCGCCGTTGCGCCGTGGTGTAGTGCCGAAAAAACGGAGTTTCGCTGAGTATGCGTTCGGGAAGGTAAATGCGATGCTGATACTCAAGGCACTGACGGATAACCGGGTATTTTTCGATTAAGCGTGCCAGCCGATGGTAAGCAAGCGTGTATAATGTCGTGGTTCCCTGTGCATACAAGTCTGCCGTGCGCTTCCCTTCACCTGTAAGAAACGGAACTTCGCCGATAATGGTCGCCGGGCCAGAAGAGGCCATTGCATGCCGTGTGCCATCACTACCTTCCACCACGGGAAGCAAAGCGCCTGTTATCACCAAAAACAGGCAATCAGCTTCTTCGCCATACCGGGCAATGCACTCACCATCAGACAAGGTGATCGGTGAAAGCGCATCCATAAGCTCTGCAAAAGCATGATCATGCAACTCCCTGAAAGCCGGATGCTCGTGCAGAAAGCACACAATACGTTCGCCTGCTTCAAGAACCCCCAGCCCCTCTGCCAGCGTACAACCATGCTGACGACAGAAGTGGTACAGTTCACGGCGAGTTGTCGTCACATTGGCAGGCTGCAATGCCTGCCAATGATCCAGCGTTTTCGCCAGAGAGGCAAAAGCCTTCTTGCCTGCATATAACTCAGCCAGCCTGAGATAACAGGCAGCAGCCTGTTCTCGATGGCCCATCTTTTGGTAAACAGAGGCTGCCATTTTCATGTAAGAAATATTCTTTGGCGCAAACCGGGTCAGGGCAGCCAACGAAGCAGCAGCCTTGTCATATTCGCCAGCAGCGAGCCTTCGCTTTACTGCGGCCTTGTGGAAGGACTCCTGATCATCACCCAATATCCCCATGATGTCTTGCATGACTCTCCCCTGTGTCGGAATACATGGGCCAAGAATGATCTGATTCATGAAGGTATGCGGTGACAAAAGTCACCTGGGAGTCTGTCGGACGTTGGCAATCGTCACGAGAAATAGCGGGATTGAGGCAAATATACGACCTGCTAGCGGCGAATAGCAGCACTACTGAACAAAAACAGGGCGAAGATTTGGCCAAAGTCCGACAGGTTCCCGGGCATTTTTGAAATATATCCGTTTAACGTGACCAGGCAGGATCCGATGCATCCATGTCGGTAGCGGTGATGGCTCTGGCTACGCCTCCCCATGTT
>JALSZZ010000185.1 GCA_027075825.1 Mariprofundaceae bacterium
GCACTGATTGTCGATGTGAGCGAGCATGAACATCTGCATCAGACATCAGCGCTGGGCTTTGCCCTGGGTTATGTTGGCGGCGGTCTGCTGTTTGCGTTTGATGTCTGGATGACCCTGCATCCGCAGGCGCTTGGCATGGCTGATGCGGCTGAAGCCGTGCGCTGGTCGTTTGTGAGTGTCGCGCTGTGGTGGGCGATATTCAGCCTGCCGCTGGCTCTGTATGTACACGAATCTGCGCCGGTTCATGCACAACACCTGGCTCATACCTTCAGAGCCACCTGGCATCAGTTGCTTGATACCTTTCGGCATTTGCGGCAACTTAAACATATCTGGCTGTTTTTGCTGGCTTATTTTCTTTATATCGACGGTGTGAACACGATTGCCCGCATGGCTGTGGATTACGGACTGGCGCTGGGTTTTGAATCCTCGGTGTTGATCACGGCGCTGTTGATGACGCAGTTTATTGCTTTTCCCTGTGCCATTGCCCTGGGCTGGTTGGGCGAGCACTGGCATGCCCGTTATGTGTTGCTGCTGTGTATTGCGATGTACGCCATCGTCTGCATCTGGAGCACAACCATGCAGAATGCGCAGGATTTTTATTGGCTGGCAGCGGCTATTGGCCTGGTCATGGGCGGTGTACAATCATTATCCCGCTCACTGTATGCGCGCATGATTCCATCGCATCAGTCAGCCGAGTTTTTCGGCTTCTTTAATATGCTCGGTAAATTCGCCACCGTACTTGGCCCGGCGTTGATGGGTATTGCCAGCGCGCTCTCCGGCAGTCCTCGCTTTTCGATTGTTGCTGTGGTGATTTTGTTTTCGGCAGGGGGCGCGTTGCTCTTTTTTGTTCGTCCACCGGAGCAACAGCAGGTGGACTGAGGCATCAACACAGCCTAATATCGGCGCTCGACGAATAATGGAGTAACAGCAATGATTAAATTATCCCGGCGCATCCAGCAAGTGAAACCTTCCGCTACCCTGAGCATTACCGCCCGGGCGGCGGAGCTGCGTGCCAGCGGGCGCGATATTATTTCCCTGTCGGTCGGCGAGCCGGATTTTGACACGCCAAAGGCAGCGCGGGAAGCAGGCATTGCAGCCATTAACGAAGGGCGCACCCGCTACACGGCGGTACCGGGGATTCCCGAATTGCGTCAGGCGGTGGCAGAAAAGTTCCGGCGTGATAATGGGTTGCCATGCAGCGCTGATCAGGTGCTGATTTCCAGTGGTGGCAAGCAATGCATTTATAACCTGCTGATGGCCATGATTGATGCCGGTGACGAAGTCATTATTCCCGCGCCGTACTGGGTATCTTACCCTGATATGGTGTTGCTGGCAGAAGGCCAGCCTGTGATTGTCGAAACCACGGCAGCGACAGAGTTCAAGCTGTCGCCAGCGCAGCTATCCGAGGCCATTACGCCGCAAACACGTTTGTTGTTGATCAATTCGCCATCCAACCCCACGGGCATGGCCTATTCAGCAGAGGAACTGCGTCAGCTCGGCGAGGTGGTGCGCCAGCATCCGCAACTGGTGGTGGCCAGCGATGATATGTATGAAAAAATTGTGTTTGATGGCACGGTGTTTGCTACCTTTGCCCAGGTTAACCCTGACCTTGCCGAACGTACCGTCACCTTTAACGGGGTGTCCAAGGCGCAGTGCATGACCGGCTGGCGCATCGGCTATTGCACCGGGCCGGTGGAACTGATCAGGGCGATGAGCAAGGTGCAGGGGCAGAGCACATCCAACCCCTGTTCGATTTCACAGTACGCTGCACTGGCTGCCTTGCAAGGGCCGGATGATGAACTGCAAACCATGGTGGCGACTTACGCTACTCGCCGTCAATGGCTGATTGCGGCGTTAAATCGCATTCCCGGCATGCAATGTCTGCAACCTGATGGCGCTTTCTATGCCTTCCCTGCTGTTCACGACTGGTTGGGCAAGCGCACATCTGCCGGTGAGGAGCTGGTTGATGATGTGGCCATCTGCCGCTGGCTGCTGGAAGATGCCGGGGTGGCGCTGGTGCCAGGCTCTGCGTTTGGCTCGGCGGGGCATATTCGTTTTTCCTATGCTGTAGCGCAGCATGTGCTGGAAGATGCCGTGCAACGTGTGCGCCAGGCGGCTGCATCGCTGTATGACTGATCGCTGTTACGCCCGACTGGACGACAAAGCGGTATTGCAGATCGCCGGGGCAGATGCCCGGACGTATCTGCAGGGGCAGTTCACTCAGGATGTTCGCTTGTTGGATCAGCAGGCCGTGATCTATGGCTGTGTGCTGACACCGCAGGGCAAGACAGTGGCCGATGCCTGGGTGACAGCGGCGGCTGACGGCAGTTTGTTGCTGGTGCATGAAGCGGCATATTGCGATGCTTTACTGGCGCGTTTGCGCATGTTTACGCTGGGTCATGATGTTGATTTGCGCATGTCTTCGCTGGCAGTGGTTGCCTGCTGGCCAGTTGATGGCGATGCGGCGGCCTTGCCGGATGACAGTGTCAGGTTGCCACTACCCGGGATGCGTGCCTGCTGGATACTTGTCGATGAAGCACAGCAATCGACGCTGAACAGCCATCACACAGCGGCAGACTGGGAACGCTATCGCATTCTTGCCGGTATGCCGCGCCTTGGCTGCGAATGGCTGCCTGGTGACTATCCGATGAACGCCTCATTACGCGAACGCGGCGGCATCAGCTTTGATAAAGGCTGTTATGTTGGTCAGGAAGTCAGCAGCCGCATGCACTGGCGCCATGGCGTGCGACATGCGCTGTATTGCGTTGAAGTGGAAGATGGTGAGGGTATCGCCTGTCCTGCCGATGTCGTCAGTACGGCGGTGAT
>JALSZZ010000186.1:0-451 GCA_027075825.1 Mariprofundaceae bacterium
GCCGAGGGGCATGCGCGGGTACATGCGGTGGATGATAAGGGTATCGTATTTCATTTCGACAGTCAGCAACGGGATATTGGCCCGGTGGCCCTGCCGAAGGCCATTCTGGAGCTTGTGGAAACGGGTGATGTGTTCGATGTGGAACTGGGTCAGCGAGGCGAGCAATGGTATATCGTTGATATGGGGCCGGTGTATCCGGGATGCGTTTATGTTGAGGCGGAAGAATTGCAGGGGCTGGATAAAATTTCCTGAATCCAGCATCCGAGTTGCCGGATTTCTTCCATGCACACCTGATGTTCCATCGGATAGCTGTGCCATTCCACCTGAAAGCCCTGACTGCGTAACTGACGCTGTGCCGCATCTCCCAGTGCGAATGGTACCACGGGATCGTCAATACCATGCGCCATGAAGATCGGGGTTTGCCGGGCCGCGGGATGGATGGCATCCGGAA
>JALSZZ010000186.1:461-2822 GCA_027075825.1 Mariprofundaceae bacterium
AGGCCGATATGCAGCGCCATGGCGGCTCCCTGGGAGAAACCGGCAAGCATGATGTTGCGCGTGGCGATGCCCTGCATTTGTTGTTGTTCGACAAGTAAGCGAATGGCCTTTGCCGATGTCTCGATGCCCTGCGCATCATGGGCAAGGCCGATATCTGTCTGACGAATATCATACCAGGCCGGCATGACATAACCGCCATTGATGGTGACCGGTATGGCCGGTGCATGAGGAAACACAAAGCGAACCGGCAGGGACGGATCAAGTCCCAGTTGCGGGACAATTGGTTCAAAATCATGGCCATCGGCACCCAGGCCATGCAACCAGATAATACAATGCTGCGGATTACGGCCTGTTTCAATCATCACATGCGGCAGGGTTTGGCTATGCATGGCGAAAATATGCCCTGATTGATACGGTTTGTCCTGTTTGATCAATCCAGTAGCAATACAATGAGCAGGGCGGCGGCGTAAATGCCGAACACAACCACCATAATGGACAAGGTAATCGAGGGCTCGCCTCGCGGATGGATATCATGAAAGCGCGCCAGGTGAATATGATGCTCTTCCAGCAATTCCGTGATTTCATGGCCTGCCAGCTTGCGCTGTTTGCGTTCAACCCAAGGCGCGACTTCAATTTCGGCTGTTGGCATGGGGGGCCAGACAATTTCCTTTTTGCCACGCAACTGATGCAAAAGCTGTTGATCCATGTCATGGAATTGGGCCAGAAGTCGTTCTTCTTCCGCACCCAGTTGCATGCTCTTGCGCCGGTTTTTTTTGCCAAACCGGAAATAGTTGTAATATGACCAGCCCTGAATAATGACCAGACAACAAATAATGATGATGCCCATTTGCTGAACCAGCTCAAAGAATATGGCCAGGCCTTGTTCGGAAAACAGACGGGTAAAGATAATTTCACCGGAAAGCAGCCACATAATGATATTGACGATGGGCATCAGCAGGTAAAACCATGTTCCCCAGGCCAGCCCGGTAATCCCTGCTTCGGTCAGTCGGCGCAGCCAGCTTTTTGCCCGGGGTTCATGAATAATTTCGATGGGTGAATTCATCCGTGTCTTGTGCGAATGCCACGATCAGGGCTTTCCCACACTCCTTGTCCATGTACGCCTTTTTTACGCAACATGACTTTGGCGAAGGCCACGGCAACCGTGGTTGCGCTAATCAACCAGTAAATCATCGGGTACCATATGACCCAGAACAGATAGCGAATCATGTGCTTCTCGTAGCGGCTATCCAGTGCGAGGCTGGCAACAAACATCAGCAGACATACCAGTGCCAGCAATGCGCCGGACCACATGGGTGGAAAGGGGGGCGCAAACGTGAAGCCCTCCATGGCACCAAAGATGAACTGCAGACTCCAGATGGCTGTGACAAGCCAGAAGCAATATGCCCAGATGATGCTTGTCACATACTCAATGAAGACGGGCCATAACCGGCGTTGACGCCAGTCTTTCCAGATATCCAGGTTCTTTTTCAGTACTTCCACGCCTCCGACAGACCAGCGCAATCGCTGCCGCCACAAGCCTTCCAGTGTTTCCGGAACCAGCACCCAGACAATGGCACGGGGTTCATAGCGAATGTCCCAGAAAGCCTTCTCCAGTCGCCAGGTAATATCAATGTCATCGGTGGCCATATGCGGATCCCACAGACCGATGCTGGTAATGGCTTCCTTGCGGAAAGCGGCAATGACACCGGAAACCGTCAGCACTTTCCCCAGCACGCGCTGGGCTCGTTTGATCAGACCGATAATGGTGGCGAATTCTCCCGTTTGTATTTTGGCAAGTAAGGTTGTGCGATTGAGTACGCGTGGATTGCCGGTAACAGCCCCGACACGGGGGAAGTTATTAAAATGCCACGCCATCCATAACAGGGCATCGGGTTCCAGTTGTGCATCGGCATCAATGCACAGAATATAACGTCCGTTGGATATGGCACAGGCCGCATTCAGGGCGGCGCCTTTGCCGCTGTTGATGCGCATATAAATGGCTCTGAGCCGGTCATGCTTTTGTGTCAGATGGTGCAGAATGTCAGTGGTGCCATCGGTGCTTCCATCATCGGCTACAATAATTTCATAGTCCGGATAATTCAGTTCCAGCAGGCGGTTGATGGTTTCTTCGATCTGCTCTCTTTCATTGTGCGCAGGAACCAGAATGGAAAACATGGGGTGATGATCCAGTTTCGGCGGATTTTTATCTCCCCGTTCCCGCCCCATGAAAAACACAAAGGCGCCAATGATCCAGACAAAACTCATGAACAGCGGATAGAGAAAAACAAAGTTGGCAATTATCAGCAGGAGATCATGCATGGGCTGGCTCGGTCAGGGTGTTCGCGGGATGGTATTCAGGGA
>JALSZZ010000187.1 GCA_027075825.1 Mariprofundaceae bacterium
AACGCGACACAGTAGAAGATATTGAGCAGACGCTGCGCGATGGTGATGCTGAGCTTGCGATTCGTCTTGCTCACACCCTTAAGGGACTGGCGGCCACCATTGCCGCAGAACAGTTGCGGCGGGAGGCAGAAAACCTGGAAATGAAGCTTCGTGTGCAACCGCTGGTGGAAGCGGTGCGGAAACAGCTTGAGCAGGTTCGGAGTACGCTGAATCATACCATTGATTGCCTGCGTCAGGCTGGCATTGAGTAGTGTCGATGCGCGTTGTTGTTCGGGTGTACGTCGTACCGGGGGAGGTAATATGAAGTACCCGATATATATATGGATGTTGTGCGCGCTGCTGCTGCCGTTGGCAGAGGTAGCAGCAGCGGATGCTACGGCGGGCATGGATACGTGGCAGATTGATGGCCCGAATGACGCGATGGCCGACATGATGCAGTTGCTGAATCAGGAAACCGAACTGGCTACCCGCAGCAAACTGAATGCCGATTATGTGCCGGGCATGGTGAGCGTGTTGTATGGCAAGGATCTGGAGGCTATGGGCTTTCAGATTGTCTGGGAAGCCCTGTCGGTGGTGCCGGGAGTTACCACTATTGGCAATGCTGTTAATGAATTTGGTGTCAGTGTGCGAGGTGTTGCGCCAGTCTTTGGTACGGGTAAACTGCTTTACCTGATCAATGGTCGGCATAGCGAGGCGACATTGCGCGGTACCGGGCCGGCATCCACGTTGCGGCTGGCACTGGTTGATCGCATTGAGGTGATTCGTGGCCCCGGCTCATCTGTTTACGGGGGTTATGCCTATAATGGTATCATTAACATTATCCTGAAGAAGGGCAACAGCCTGTCCTTGCGCAGTACCAACCAAGGCAATCATAGTGGCGAATGGCTGCTGGATACAGGAGATGAAGGTGAGCTGAAGGCGAATCTTTCACTTGCCGGAAAATCGTTCAGGGGCTCAGGCACGAGAAGCGGTACGGATCTGATGTATCAGTTGGGCAACGCGGCGAATTCACACGCGCCTGGCATTATCAATGACCGGGTAAAATATGGCACGCTTAATATGGATGCCAGCTGGCGCGGTTACGATGTTCATGCCTTTTATAACCAGAGCAATAACGGTGATTTTTTTGGCATTAACAACACGCTTTCGGCACCTGGTTATGGCGGTCACTTCGATTTTCGTGATGCTGATTTTTATATGGAGCGCCACTGGCAGGGAGATGGGCAAAAGGGGTTTATTCGTCTGGGTCACAAGCGCAATAATATGTTGGAGGTCACGCCGATCATGCCGACAGGCTTCACCACGTTGGCGACACTGCCTGTTCTCGGGCCAACGGTGGTGCGTTATCCGGATGGTATGGTGCAACAAATCCATTACAGCGAAAACAGAGAAAGCCTTGAAGCGGAATGGAATGTAAACTGGTTGAGCAGTCATCACCTGTTGCTGGGAGCCAGCGCGCGTTTTTCCCGGGCTTATGATCTTTTCTTCCGTACCAATTACGATCTGACCACCCGCCTGCCGTTCAATGCAGCGACTTTCATTGCTTCCGGCGGCACGACCATCGTACCGCTGGGCTGGCAGGTGAATACCGGAACCCGTAACTGGCTTAAGGAAGGTGTGCGTCGCAATGAGCAGGCCCTGTATGTACAGGATGAATGGGCCATCAATGATCAGCTCACCATTACTTCCGGCTTGCGTTATGACCATTTCGGCGATGTTGGCGGCAACTTCTCGCCCCGCCTGGCGGCTGTCTTCTCCCTTAATGATCGCCATATTTTCAAGGCTCAGTTTGCCACGGCCTTCCGTCCGCCGACGTTTCTGGAACTGTATGTGACCAGTAATGTCGGCTTTTTGAAGGGAAACCCCAACTTGAAGCCGGAGGAAAGCAGCAATATTGATCTGGCTTACATTTTCAAATCACCGTCATTGACCGTGCGTTCGTCGTTGTATTATTCGAAAATGCGTAATCTGATTATCAGTGATTTAAGCAACCGTTACAGTAATCTTGGTCGCGCCAATCGTAAGGGAGCGGAATTGGAATACCAATGGTTTCCCGCTGACAACCTTCATCTTGGCGGTAATATCGGCTATGCCCTGACCAGGGATGAAACCACCAATCGGGAAGTCGTCGCCACCTCCAGATGGCTGGCCAATGCCATGGCCAGCGTAGATATAACGCATGATCTTCAATGCCATGTGCTGGCGCAGTATGTTGGCAAGCGTGCCCGGCAGGCTGGTGATCCGCGCCCGGCAGCACCCTCTACGATGTTGTGGAACACCACGTTTGGCTATGATAATTTGTGGCTGCCGGGTTTGACGGCAAATATTGGCGTGCGTAATCTTTTCAATCGCAAGAGTTATTATCCCTCGATGATGACGCAGCATCCGACCACTGGCGCTGCCATCCAGACTTACCCAGGCGACTATTTGCGTCCGGGTCGGGAGGCGTGGTTGCAGTTGCGCTACAGCATGTGACAGGCACTTTTCATCGATGGTGTGCGACTGGCTGATTCTGCTACTCTCTGCCGTTATTGCGAAGCTGACCGGCAATCCAGAGACCCTTCCTTCAGCGAGGGTTCACATGCCCTATAGGAGCGGTCTCCAGACCGCGAATGGTTCTGCCGCATGCATTCGGGGCCGGGAGGCCCCTCCTACAAAGAGGGTTCACATACCCTGCAGGAGCGGTCTCCAGACCGCGAATGGTTCCACCGCATGCATTCGGGGCCAGGAGGCCCCTCCTACAAAGAGGGTTCACATACCCTGCAGGAGCGATCTCCAGACCGCGAATGGTTCCACCGCATGCATTCGGGGGCAGGA
>JALSZZ010000188.1 GCA_027075825.1 Mariprofundaceae bacterium
AAAATGGTACAGCCATCATTCATATGAGCTGGCGGAGAAGTGGCACAGGCGTTCAGCAAGGCAAGCAACACAAGGCATAGCGATGAGCAGCGCGTGGCTTTGCATAAGCGGGCGATGATGGCCTGCGCCGGATGGGCGCGCTCTGCTGAAGGCTGGCCGGATAACGAAAAACCGCGCATTGGCTCAGCGCTGCTCACGACAAGCCTGTTTCGCTTCAGCAGATGTTTGCAGACTGCACCAGCGCGCCCTGGCTTGTTGATGATCTGGCCGGATCGCCAGAATACGCTGCAATGCCTCAGCCAGATCCATCCCCGCTGGCAAGCCATGATCAAGGCTGTCATACATCGCATCGGCCACGGCAAAACCTGCCCAGCGATTGTGCGGGTCAGTGCGATAAGCAAGCTGGAACAAACGCACCGGGTCAGGGCCTCGCAAAGACGGCGCAATTTGCTGAATATGCGCTTCCAGCAAGACATTACTGGCCAGCCAGGCAGCTTCCAGCTTTTGACGCTCGTCCGGCTGCTGTAACTGCCAGCGTCTGACCAGTTGCTGCCCGCCCACACGATGCCGCTTCAGCCAGCGCAACAATGAAGCCAGTGATTGCTGCTGCCGAAAACGCCGTTGCGGCAACCGATACTCAATCTGTGGCCACCACTCATCCTGCACCGGCCCTGAGCGCTGGCCGATCATATCCTGAATGCGACCGCGATAGCGACCAAGCCATGTCCACAATGATTCGCCACCAACCATGCGCTGCTGGCGTGCAGATGGCTGTTGCGCCAGCGCCTGCCGCAACGAGGTCGCGGCTGGCATGGCATCGGCAAAACCGACCATAGCCAGCCGGAAGCCGTCAAGAAAAACCGCATTATGCGGGAAGACATGGGCAAAGGTTCGCAAAATCGTGGTCAGGTTTTCCGTGTCGAACTGATTCAGCGCCAGCCACTGGCAAAACACTCCCTGAGAACTTAAATGTGCCCTTGCCCGTGCAAACTGTTGCAGCGACAACAACTGGCCGCGCCCGACCAGATCGGGATGAAACAAATCACCGACAATCACATCCCAGTGCTGACCGGAAGCCATCAGGAAGCGCCGCGCATCTTCATGCACAATATGGATATGCTCGCTGACACCATGATTGCTGGCAGCGAATGCTGTTCTGGCTGCCTGAATGGCTCCCTGCGATAACTCCACCGCTGTCACCTCTGCTGTCGGCCAGTCCAGGGCTGCCGAAGCCGTAATGCCTGTGCCCAGCCCCAGAAACAGAACCCTGGCAGGTCGTGGGTGCAATAACATGGGCAGACGCGCTTCGTTTTGCTGCACCACTATAGCCGTCGGCTCTGTCGATGCATCCAGCCGCTGCAAGTCGGCAAGCAGAATACGGTAACCATTCCTTTGCTCTGCCACATGGGTGATGGATAAGGCATCCTCATAAACCATCAGCTCATGCGCACCCTCAAAACTCTGGCCGAGCAACGAGGCGACAGCAGGAAAATCACCTTTGAACAGCAGCAACATCAACCCACAGGCCAGCATGCCAGTAGCACGAAGCCACGGCCTCCCGCCCCAATAGCAGGCAGCAACTGCGATCAGCGTCAATGCCAGCCACCATACGGCCATGCTGCCCAGCCACGGAATCAACACAAAGCAGGCCAGCAGGCCACCGGCAAATGCGCCCATGCTGTTGACACCATAAAGCCAGGCACCGTCAAACGTCGCCTGATCGTTCCCGGCGCTCAGTAATGGCAGCCAGGCGCCGAGGATCAGCGTCACCGGCAGGGTACACAACATCAGTACGCCGCCCTGCTCAAGCAAACTCAGCCACAGGCTGTCGGCCTGCAGACTGTTCAGCCACTGACTCAGCGCTGGCAACAGCAGGGCAGCGAAGCTGCCAGTCAGCATGAGTATCACAGGCATCCAGCGCAAGGCCAGTGTGCGCGGCAAACGGGGGGCCAGCAAACTGCCGGCAGCGATACCCATGAGGAAAACAGCGAGAATCATGGCCATCACATATTCAGTGCGCAGCAATACCATGCCATACATGCGAATCCAGATCACTTCGAGCATCAATGCCCCGGCACCGATCAGCGCATACATCAGCAGCATCTTCGGTGAAGGCGGTTGCGCCGCTGATGCATGTGCTGATGCAGGCGGCGTTGCCTGACGTTGTCGCGCCAGTGCAGCCAGTACCACCGCCAGCAGCAGACCCATGGCGGCAAGGCTTTGCAAGGCCTGCGCCCAGCCAAGCAGGGGCAGCAACAGCAAAGGCAACAGCGCGCCAGCCACGCCACCGGCGGCATTCCAGCCATACAAACGATGCAATGGCTGCGCAAGCGATTCACCGGCACGCACCGCCATGGGGAAGGCCAGACCAAGCAGCAGGGAAGGCAGCAGCAGCAGGAAGATGGCCATGCCATAGCTGAACACGAAGCGGCCATGTTGCAGCCAACTGCTTGCATCCAGCACATGCAGTAATAACCAGGGCAGCGACAAGGCATAACAGGCCACTACAGCTTCGATCGTCGCCAATACAGCCAGACAACGCGCCACCGTAGCGCGCCGCGCCATCACCGCCCCCCCAAGACTACCCAGCCCCAGACCCAGCATAAAGGTGGAAACCGTGATGGCTACAGCGACATTCGTTGCCCCCAGCAATACGCCAAGCATCCGCGACCACAGTACTTCGTAGCCCAGTGCCGTCACACCTGCCAGGCTGTAACACAGCAACAACAGGCGAGATACAGGGTAATGAGACATCAATGCAGGAACAGCATCAACACCGCCTAATCATCGCGCAGTGGCATCATGATGTAACGGG
>JALSZZ010000189.1 GCA_027075825.1 Mariprofundaceae bacterium
ATGATCGGCGCTGCAATCAACATTGGCGCCAATATCAAGAAACAATGTACCGCCATGACTCGATGGGATCATTGAGGCAATCGCCGGACGATCAACACCAGGGATGGTTTTAAGCATCAGCTTGGAGATAGCCATCAGTGCGCCGGTATTGCCCGCGCTGACCAGTGCATCCCACTCACCGCTGCGCACCGCGCGCGCGCCCACATGAATAGAGGATTTGCGTTTGCGACGCAGGGCAACAGCCGGCGCATCACACATGTCGATGATGTCTTCTGCTTCCACCAGACTGATGTTGTCTTCCAGCCCATGCTTTGCCAGCACAGGCAGGATGATATCGGAACGACCAACAATCCCCAGTTCCGGCGCATCGGCCTTGTTCAGGGTCAGCGCCAGCGCCTCGATCACAACATCGGGAGCATGATCGCCACCATGACCATCAATCAGAATACGCATGATTCGTCAGTCAGCCAAATCAGGCGACGTTACGATCCTTATAGCTTCCGCACTGGCTGCAGGCGTGATGCGAACGCACTGATGCCCCGCATTCACTGCAAGTCTGCACATTGGCCACTTGCGCGCCATCATGGGCACGACGCATATTGCGTTTGGATTTACTGGTTTTTCTCTTTGGAACAGCCATTATTCACTCCTTAATCAAACTTCAACGATTTTAATGCGGCAAACGGATGATCTGCGTCCGAACGATCGCATTGACAGTGCCCTGTATTCAGGTTGCAGCCGCAGGATTTGCACAATCCTTTACAAGCCTCATTGCATATCACAACCGGCTTCCAGGCCAGCCATATCTCTTCGCGCAACAGATCAATCACATTCAACTGCCCCGGCCAGGTGAGCACATCGACATCTTCATCGTCATTCATTGCCCCGCGTTGTGCCGTATTCAGCGCAAAACGTCGCTCGCAATCCTGTTGCAACGACCAGTTAAACACCCCAAGGCAACGATCACAGCAACGCTGAATGGCAATCTCCAGATGCGCCTGCATCTGCCAGCCATCCGCATCCCGTGATATGCTTCCAGACCACTGACAAGCCGAACAAGCCACATCCAGGGCATCAATCTGCCCCACCTCTTCCGCCCGCAGCAATGCCTCACTGACCTCGATGGCCCATCGCTTTCCGCTGGCCGGAAGATGACTCAACTCAACATCAAACGATGCATAATCCGATTGCATCAGGTGCTCTCCAGACACAAACATGCCGACAAACTCATTGCTTTTTCCGCCTTCAGCCTTGCAGCAACAGTAATCAGGAATATCGCCTGCCTGTTGCTACATGCTCAGGAGCCTGCGCTGTTCTGGCAGATGGATGATTGCTAACCATCTTGCGCCCTGAGCACGCAAAAAAGAGCGCGGCATTATCGTGAAAGCCTGTTGATGGTCAAGCATATTGCAGTTGGTGATTGACTGATCGCCTGACAAAATCCGCTACAGCCGACGATAATTGTACAGCAGGCAGCCCTTAGCGACCTTCTTTTTCAGGAAAAACCAACTGATTTTCACGCGGAGGGCTGCTGATGATCCCGCACACCAGCTGTAAGATCGTTGAGATTGCCACCTTGCATCCCCAACTCATTGAGCAGTCCATCCAGTAACGGGGCCTGCGCCCGGTAGCGCATGGCTGAACTGACCACCTGATCCGCAAGATTCCCGCTCGCCGGTTCACCCTCACTACTGCGACCACCACCGGTCAGGCCATCAGCCTGCACAATACGGATGCTCTCAATCTGCTCCATCGGCTTGACGCTTTCAGCGATAATAGCAGGCAAATGCTCAATGAGCGTCAGCCGCACCTGCATGGCAATTTGTTCCGCCGACAGCAGATTGGCTGCCTCATTCAGGCTTTGTTTACCTGCTGCTTCCACCTCATAGCGACGTTGCTGTGCTTCGGCCTGCATCAGCTCGGCATCGGCATCAGCACGAGAGGCAATACGCACCCGCTCAGCCTCTGCCTGAGCAAGCGTGGTGATCGCCTCTGCCTTATCTCGCGCTGCCTCTTCTTCAGCATGAGCCGCAGTGGTCACATTGATGGCATCACGCTCGGCCTGCTGGGCAGCTTCCACCAACTGCACTTTTTTCACACGCTCGGCCTGTTCGACTTCCCTCGCCGTAATCACCTGTTCTTCAGCCTGCGCCGCCTTGGCGCGTGCCAGATCTGCCTCGGCCTGAGCCACGGATTTGGCACGGGATTTCTCTGCCACGGCAATATCACGTTCCTGACCGGCAATCGCCACTGCCTTTTCCTTACTGATATCGCTTTCCCGCACCAGTTGTTCTTTCTGGATACGGGCCTTTTCGATCTCAAGAGCGGAAGCAATACTGGCTTGCTCTACCTGCTGCCGGGCAATAATCCTAGCCTGTTCCGCCTCCTGCTCCTGTTGCGCCTGTTCACGAGCGATTTCTGCCATCTGACTGGCCTTGCGCGTGGCAATTTCACGCTGTTGTTCCATTTCGGCATATTCTTCGTCACGCTCCAGGGTCAACCGCAGCTGTGCTGCTTCGAGGTTCTTGCGTTTGATATTCACCTCGGTATCCTGCTGAATATCATTACGCTCCTTGCGCTTGGCTTCAATCAGCCGGGTCAGCGAAGTCATGCCCTGAGCATCAAAGGCATTTTTTTCATTCAGGTATTCCAGATTGGTCTGATCCAGTCCGGTGAGCGATACCGTCTCCAGTTCCAGGCCGTTTTTGAGCAAATCTTCCGACACCGCCTGATGCACGCTTTGTACAAAATTGGTGCGCTTTTCGTGCAGTTCTTCCATGCTCATTTCCGCTGCCACCGA
>JALSZZ010000190.1 GCA_027075825.1 Mariprofundaceae bacterium
GATAGCAACCCTGAAACCTGGCAAGTTCCAGGCCCATATCAGCCAGTTCACTGATGCCGTTTTCAATGTTAATACGGATACCATTGTCATGCAGGGACTGGATAAACAAATCCTTGAATGTTTCATCACATTGCCCGACTTCAGCCAGCCAGACCTGTACATCATGCCCTTCGCTTGCCAGTTTTGCAGTGACATACCAACTGGATAATCCACCGCCCGCCATTACACAGATTTTCATCGTTTCCTTACTCACCACCTGAAAATATTTTGTATCAGCTGTTCATATACCCGCTTTTTCACCAGAACATTCAGGGTGAAAAAACCAGAAAATCCGTCAGGAGGCATCTGAACAATGATTATCAACCAGTTGACTCGCCGCTTTTTTGTTGTTTTTGGCCGCAGCGTATTCGATACCACCCAAAACATAAAAACCACTGGCAACCAAAAAGGAAAACAGAACTGTTGCGTGCAAAAAAACAGCCCCGGCAATATTGCTGACACTGTAGCCTGCACTCACAAGCAGGGTTTGTTTTATTTTTCCCGACAGTTCTCTGGAGTTTTCAAACAAATAAGGCAAGTGACCAAGTCCGCTGCTCATCAGGACGACCTGCGCGGCATCGGTTGAAATAGAAGTTGCACCAAACATGGAAACAGAAACATCAGCCTGTTTCATGGCAATGGCATCATTGATACCGTCACCGATAAAACAGATGTGCCTTCCCTGTTGCTGGAGCTGTTCAATTAATTTTGCCTTGTCCTGGGGCAAACAATCATGGTAATAAGCATCCATCGCCAGTTTCTCAGCCAGTTTTCTTGTTGGTACTTCCCTGTCTCCTGAGACAATAGCGATATGTTTAATGCCGCAGGCACGCAGTTTTTCAATCACTTCTTCAGCTTCCGGTCGTACCTGTGGCTGAATCTCAATAGTACCTTTAACGGTGTTATCCACCGCCAGTAATACCAGGGAGTATCCTTCATGATCACAATGTTGTTGCATGGCATGGATGGATGCAGGCAAACTGATGTTTTCACTCTCCATAAAGCGACTACTGCCGATCTTGATGTTTTTACCCTCTGATTCAACCGAAATACCATAACTCATTTTATAGTTCGCGTTGTTCACCGGTGGCAGATCCAGCTTTTGTTCCCTGGCTTCGGCCAGAATAGCCAGGGCAATGGGATGTGTTAATTTTTGCTCGGCAGCAGCACTGTAAGCCAGTACCTGTTGCTCACTCAAGCCATCGAATGCTGTTATGTTGCCAATAACAGGCTGATCGGATGTTAATGTCCCAGTTTTATCAAAAAACACCGTATCAACATTCAGCAATGCTTCCAGAGCACGTCCGTCTTTGATCAACAGACCTTCCTGATATGCCTGTGCCAGCTTGTTCAGGGTTTGCAATGAAGCCAGTAATTTGATGGTATTTCCCGGACTGCTGTACAAAATCGTCGTCGCTGCCGGAATGCCGATGAAGGGAGCCAGCAAAATACTGCTGGCCAGCAAGGGCGTGGCGACATCGTTGGCGATAGCTTCCGCCCGTGTTTGCACATCGGATTTAAACTCTGTTGTATCGGCAAACAACTGGTTGATTTTGGCGATATTCGTATCACTACCTTTTTGTCTGACCTTGATCCGGATTTTACCACTTAGTATCAGGGTTGATGCAAATACCTCAGATCCTTTGATTTTTTCCACCGGCATTGCTTCACCTGTCAGGATATGCTCATCAATCATTGCCATGCCGTCGATAATTTCACCATCAACCGGTATGGTTTCACCCATGCCAACCACGACCACATCATCAATTTTAATTGACTCCAGTGGTACGTTCACTTCAACACCATCGGCGATAATCCATGCCATATCCACCTGCTGACCAAAAATTTCTTTCAGCATTTTTTCAGAACGGTCTTTCGTTTTCATGACCATTTTGTTGGCCAGGTGATAATAGCCTGCAACCAGAGCCACGGTTAAGTAATACCCTGTGGCAAAACAACTGATAATGACAAGTGCATTCAATAAATCATTTTTGATTTTCTTGTCATCCAGGGAGGATTTTGATTCTTTCAGTATTGGAATTGTTGTATAACTGGCAAGAATCAATGCAGGAATCAATAACGGTGGGTAAACAAACCGTGCCGCAGCCAGACCAACTGCAACGCCGCTCAGTTTCAGATAACGGTTGATCTGAATTTCAGTTTCTGTTGGCCCGGGCGGGGCTGCACGGTCAGTTTCAACAAGTTGTTGATGGTTTTCAGTGTCAGCAACCGCATGTTGCGACGACGCACTTTTGTTGAAGTGTGATTTAACCTGTGTGCCAATATAAGTACCGACTAAAACTTCAAGGCCGAGTAAAATCATTGATGTTCATCCTGTGGTTGGTTGCAAAATTTCCGGTGGATAATTCACATTTTGCTTCAGGTACATTTGCGCATAGTGGGGTGCTGAAATACACCGTCAAGTGAAAAAAGTCCCATAGCGGGTGTCAATACTTTCGCCAAAGCTCTCTCTCAGGCGCTGTTGATGCTGATTTTTGCCGATATTTTGTCGATAATCTGCTGAATAAAAATATCTTTGGGGTTTCGTTCTGTTGATCAGCGTCCAGTATCGACATCTTCACCTTCCATCAGTTACGATGCGGCGAATGCTGTGGCTTATATCGGAAAGCGACAGATGAGGTCGGTTTGACGCTTACCTTTTACCGTATGCAAGATCCTGGATAACACCCCTTTAACAAACTGTCAATACGGCGATAATTCCACATCCCGGCGGTTCTTGTTGTTGCTTCCCTCAGGG
>JALSZZ010000191.1 GCA_027075825.1 Mariprofundaceae bacterium
GCTGATATGATCAACTCTGGCCTGAGCCAGGCCCGTGCCGAACAGAACTACCAACAAACATTTGGCCATCTTCCGCAAGCGGGTGCACATGTGTTTGACCCGTATGCCACCAGCGCCGCAACGGCTGTGCAGCTGATACTGGCGGATCCGTATGCCGGGGATGCGGCCTTCTATGCCGGTAGTTTCAGTCAGTTTGCCAGCGATATGGGCATTAGCAATCCTGCCGATCTTGCCTTGCTGCCTTCGTTGCTGGCGGCGGATCTGGCTGATGGTCGGCTGGATGGGCTGGATGCTGCGGCGCAGCCTGTGGTTGTTCCCTCAGGGAATATCAATCTTCAGGTGCTGCATGCGCACATTCCTTTGCCCGACCGCTTTTTGCTGGCCATGACTCACTTTGTCGGCAGTTCGGCCAATACAGCGGCACTGCCTGCGCCAGCCACTGGTTTGCCGCCGGTGCACGGGGATGCGCCAGGCACGGTGCGCGATATCACGCTGGCGAATGGTCGGCGCATTCGCTGCCAGCTTGATGCCAGTTATGCCACACCGTTTACCGCGCCGTTTGCGAATGTACGCAGCCGCCATATCCTGACCCTTACCGATCTTGGTAGTAATCTGCCGCTGGATATTTACAGCCTGGGAAGTCCGCTTTCTTCGCTGCGTATCGCACCGCTCATGCATGCCATGAGCGGCGACCAATACAGCGCCCCGATGAGCGTGATTGACATTTCGCAGCACACGCAGGGGCGCTATATGGTGGATGTTTTTTACTGGACACCGTCGGTGCGCAGCAATGGCAGCGCCATGGGGCTGTGGGAGTTGAACGTGCAGATGACTGACAACAGCACAGCACAAGCGCTGCCTGTACAACTGCGCTTTTATCCTGAGGTGACAACAGCGATTAATAACGATGTGTTACAGCTTGCCGTCAGCAACCCTGCGGATCAGTGGTTGCGCCCGGATGGGGTGATTGCGGCGAGAGAATACCATCTGTGGTTGCAGGATATCACGCCTTCACTGACGACGGGTTATGATGTAACGGTGTTTCTCTCCACCCGCGATACCTCAACAGCGACCGCATTCCCGGCGCTGACAAGCGGCCTGATATTGCATGATGCTTCGGGCATACCGTTTCCCGTCAGTACGGTTTCGCTGGGTGTATGGCAACATACCGTCTGTCAGCCACTCTCACCGGTTGCCGGTCATCCGGGAAGTTATCTGCGGCGCAACATTTTTGGCCCGGCTATCGGCGTTCCTGCCAGGCTGAGTTTCTGTCTGACGGTCAACGGCAATGCCATGAAAACCACAACCGGCAGTGATCCGGCCTTGATTGTTACGCTTTAGATTCGTGCTCCATTGACCAGTAAACAAGCATGGCAAGAACAGATGGTGGCAGCCCTCCGATTCAGGCTCCGACTTTGCGGGATATTAACATGGAGTCTTTTTGCAAGATTCTTCGCCACCCCCGGATCAATCAGGCATTACAAAGCCTGATGACCGCTTTTGCCCGCGAGGCCAGCATATGTTCTTCGGGGCTTCGGCCATATTTGCTGAAATAGCGCTGAAGGTCATTGAGATATTCCCTTTCAGTACACAGCAGATGACCATACTTTCCTTGTTGATAATTTTCTTCCAGAAACATCAGATAGCCGCTGATCTGATCAACCGCAGCGGATTCGTAGAAGGTTGAAAGCGAGTCTCTGAAAAAAACTCTTGCGCTATTGCCAGAAAGTTCGGCGGCAAGGCGCTCTTTTTCGTTTTCATGAATGAGTTGCAGGCGTTTATACTGAACATCCGCCCAGGTGTTTTCCTGCTCCAGCGATTGGTATTTATGATCAATTTCATCACGGGCAAAGCGCATATCTTCAACGGCGTTTCTGGCCAGGTTAATCACGGCGACTGTCGCCAGTGTCATGATGATGCCCAATACTCCGAGCAACATGGAAAAATCATCTGCCGTAGAAGCCATTCCCTGAGGCTGAGGAACAGTATGTTGTCGAGATTGCTCTGGCTGGGCAATATGCCGGGCATGCGTCTCAATGCCTGAAAACTGATGTGTGAGCACAGAAATAGCGTACAGTGCGGCGAACAGGCCAAAAAACAGCGCAACCCCGGCTATCGCTACTCCTCGCAGCACTTCAGGCATATCATGTTTATGCACATCATTTCGAATGCGTAATTTGGTTATGTGGTGAAAAAACCAGGCAAAATAAAAGCATACTCCGGCCACTGCCAAAGCAATAATCAGACATAGCCAGGAATTCATGAAGAGCCTGTGGAGTTAAGAAACGTTCGGATTTGCGCCAGAATTTTTTTTGTGCCCTCAGGGCTTTTGTCAAACAGCACCTTATCCTCATCAATATCACCATCAGGAATCCATGCCTGACGAACATTGGAATAGACCAGAAAGCGAACGTTACTCTCTTTGCAATATCGCGCAAAAAACTGGCCTTCTTTCATAAAAGTATCTTCTCCCGGTTGCACATATTTCCTGAACGGGCCAAGGTCTCCCGGCACAAACAGATCAATAATGGCAAGGTCGATTGATTCATCATCCAGGTAAGTTTTTGCTTCGCTCAGGTTCCTGGCGATGAATATCCCGGTATCTGAATCAACTTCCCGGATGTTCGAAACAAGAAGGGCAATCGCTGCCGGACTGTCTTCGACAAAAAGTATATTCATTCCTGTGCTCCTCCTGTTGGCCAGCACAACCAGGCTTTGACGTGCTCACCATCCTGACAGTTTTCCAACTCCAGTTGCGCACCATACAGTTCAGCAAGCTGTTTTGCCACACTCAGGCCAACATGCGCGCCATCAGCCTGGCGCTGCGCTGGCAGATGCCCCGCTTCAAAACGCAAGCGGTACGCCTCATCTGACATGTGGCCGGGATTGCAAACTGACAAGGCAAGCTTTCCTTCCTGCGGTTTGCTCAAACGTATATCAACAGGCACCGGATCATTCCATTTCCGGATGAATGCCCGTCCGAATTTGATGGCATTATCGAGCAAGATATTGAGCACCCGCTGAAATACCTCGGTGTTTGCAGCCAACGGCATGTTCCAGCATGCATCATCTTGCGCAAGAGAGGTGATCTCGACGCGTTTAAACGATATGTTATGCGCATGCGTTTTTTTATAGGTCTCGATGGCTCGCTTCGGATATACGTTCTCAACAGGTTGCCGCGCAGGTCGCCTGATGGTATCCAGCCAATTGTGGCTTAATTCGTCAGCGGCATCAAGTGACTCTGTCACCACTCGCCAGTTTTCATCGTCTTGCAAACCTCCGTATTGCCCAGCCAGTTCATTGGCATGATTTCTGGCGAGATTGAGATTGGATTTCAGTTCATGCGCCAGCGTATTCAGCCAGTTGTTGCGCTCTTCCCTTGCCGTATAATCCTGAATAGCCCAGCGTGCGCGCTGCAATACGGCATTGATGCGTTTTTTTCGTCTACGGCTGATGCAAAAAGCTGAAGCGTAATGCAGAACGATACAGCCGATGGGCTTTTCACCTTTTTTCAGGGAGATGGGAATCGCCAACACTGCGCCAACGTCATTTTTCAACCACTCTGCATAGTCTGTTTTTTGTTGATCTTTTAATTCCACCAAATGCCTGTAGTCTGTTTCCTGTCGCCTCCCTTCCAGGTGATCCAGCAATACCTGGCAGGATGTTGATTGTCGAAAATCCTGATAGCATACGATGTGTTTCTTTTGTAATACCTCCACCACCGGATGCGCTGATGCCTCGCTGGAAAATGCAAGCCCTTTCACTGCGGGAGGTTCACCGGAACCCTTGCGGTACACATCCACAACCTTGACCCACACGCTTTGCGTTGTCGGAATCGCCATGGCCACAGTATCGGCTTTGCCAACTTCGCAGGCCGCCTCCGATATAATACGAAAACATTGGTCTCGTGTCTCAGCTTCAAACAAGGCCTTGTCCATCTTGTTAATTCGAGCTTCAAAGGATTCCAGGTCACGCAGGCGCTGACGATTGAGGGAAGCTATATGAATGTGCAGCAGGCTACGAAAATAAGCTTGCAGGCTGAGCACCTGCGCTTCACTAATGGTATCGTCAGTAGCATCGCCAGACTCCTGGCGGTCGAAAATGAATAAACCTTTGAGGCGAAGGCCGGAGCCTGATGAATCCCGCTCATCGTTTTCGAGTACAGGAAGCTCCAGCCAGTTGGTGCAACGAATCCCCAGTTTTTCATTCCAGAATCGAATTTCCGGGTCGTCCTTTGCTTTTTCATCATCCTCTTTACTGCGAATACAATACACCAGCTCGTTATTGTTTAGCTTTTGTTTGTTCTCCGTCGTTAAATAACCTTGCATGCGTCGTCGCAGCTCGCCAGTCAACGGGCGAAATATCGGCTTTTTCAGTTTGCGACCACTGCAATGTTCGAGGCGTATGCCTGCATCGTTATCGCTTTCTTCTTTTCTCTCCTTATGCGTGTCATTTACCAGTTCCCGGATGCGGTAATAGCGGGCATGGTTAAATCCCATTCGCTTTATTTGTTTCAGCAGCAATGCTACACTTTCACCGTGACTGTCCTTATTGTGATCCGGATAATTCACCAATGCCATTTGCACCAGGAAAGTATGCTCATTTTGTTCGATACGTAATTGTCGAATTTTGTAGCCAACACCTTCCCCGAAAAAAGGATCGCCGATGTGTTCCTCTGGTTCACGCTGAATGGTGTTGGAAGTCAACCAGTCAGGGTCGTAATCAATGTCTATGTTGCGTGTCCACAGCTTGTTGCTCCAGGTCTCCTTGCCATTGCTGTCAATCACCCGCACAGGCAGGGGAAAATGATCATCAAAAGGAGGGACAGGGTCATAAAAAATATCGCTGTTCAGCATCGCATAAAGTTTACGCGCATGATTCAGCGGTTTACGAATCACTTCATCCTGGACATTGGCATTGATCTTTTGAAACGTTTGCGCCGTGGTCTGAATCTCCTCGAACGTCCCCTGACCAATCATCCAGATATTACAATCTTCTGGCAACACATGCTGATCAGTGAGGTATTCAAGGATTGTTTTACTCGCTGATGTCGTATGCAGATTCACATCCAGCAATAAAAAGGCCGGTTCAAATGCCTGAACCTTTGCCGCCAGTTCATTCAGATCCTGCCGGGAATCGAGGCAGCATACCTTAAAACATTCCTGCAGATGTTTTTTGGCAGTGTCGCGGAAATATGCGTTGTCATCAATAATCAGTAAATGCGGTGATGCGTTCATTGTTTTTCTCCCTGACTATGCCCGCGCCCGAATCGGCATGGGCAGGCAAATACGGAATCGGGTTGTCTGCCAGCGGACACTTTCAATATATTTCAAATCGCCGCCGACGCTTCGCAGCAGGTTACGCGAAATAAACAATCCCATGCCGGAGCCAGCTTCACCCTTTTCACTGAAAAGCGGGCTAAACAATTCTTTGACCATATCGGCGCGTACGCCGGGGCCGTTATCTTCTACGTCAATGCACAGGCCATCTTCAAAAGGTGGCTGCGCTTCACGGAAACTGCGCACCCGCACCTGCACCCGACCAAGCCCGTCGGGAAGTTGCCGGACAAAATACAGGGCATTGGACAACACATTGCGCAACGCCTGATCAATCACATTGGCAGGCAAGGACAATGCCAGTGGATAATCCGGCACATCCAGCAAAAGTGCGCACTGATGGCGGGCAAAAGCATAGGAGGAAAGCTGGCAGACATGGCTGATCAGTTCATGGATGTTCACATAAGATTTTGCCTTGCGCCGGATAACCGACTGATCTCCCTGGGTCATTTCAATCAAATGCGCCACTTCTTTGCGCATGCTTTGAAGCGTGTTGCTATCAACAGCCTTGTCTGCCCGCAGCGAAGCAAGCTGATCGTGCAGCGGTGCAGCCGCTACACCGATTTCATGCAGGTAGGCAGCACTGTTCAGCCCCATTGCAGCAAACCTTGCCATGGTCTCGTTATGGATGGCGAAAGCAAGCATTTGCATATAGGCGCGAAATGCTGGTTGATAACGATCATGAATCTCTTGTGCGGCAGTAAAGCGCGATTGAGCGTGAAACAACAGCAGCACACGCTTAAGGGTGATATCGCCTTCCATCTCAAAGCTAAAAGGAATAGCATGAATATGTGTGGAATGTGATGGCGCAATGCGTGCCAGTATGCCGGAGGACGTTACCGGATGTTCCTCAATATCCGATGAGGCAAGACAGCTATTAACCATGGTTTGTGATAGCTCTGCCTGAATGGTCTGCAACTTGTTCAAATCAAGATTATAGACGACGCGTATTGTAAACACGCCTTCGCGCTCCATGACTACCCACATGGCGGCATGCAGCCTGAACGTTGCACATATTTCTTCCAGAACAGGTTTCATCAGTTGTTGAATCTTTTTGCGCTGGTAATCGTCGAAATACAATGTTCCTGCATCGCTTTCAGTAATATCTACGCGCTTTCCCCGCCGTAAAACCGCGCTCACCAGGTTGCGAATGTCCAGTGGGGTAGCAAGCGGAACCAGTTGTCCTGTTTTCAAAGCAGGCGGTTGAGTTTGCGCATCCTCAAGCCACAACAGGCGAACTTTTTGCCGCAACAGTGATTTCTCCAGGGGGGAGTGATGGTGTTCTACCCAGCAACGAGCCGACATGAGCAGTTCAGTCGGGTGGTTGCGTGCCTGCAGGATGCGGCTGGCATGCTCCAGGCTTTTCAGGCGAAGTGCTGCGATGCCAAATACCTCCAGCCAGTTGCGCAGATGCTCGGAAAAGTGAATGTCCGGCGTAAGGATGGCTACACGGTGATCGTTGATGGCGGGCTTTGCCCATGCTTTGCGGGGAACCAGACGCAACCAGGAATCCTGCGCGACATCCTGTTGCCGTCGCAGTTGTTCCGCTACCAGCAATTGCCGCAGTGCCGCATGAATGGAAACCGCAATTTCAAGAGTTGGCGCATCCACACGGCTGACAGCCACATACACAAGATCGCCTTTATCAATCACATCGCAGATATTGCGACTGCCACCAGGTACATCGGTGATACGCAACAATGCCTCGATACCCGACGGCTGCAAGCGCACAAAAGCACCCGCATAAGTGCCATGTTGTTGGTAATCCGGTAAAAAGCGGATCACCTTTCCAATAAAACATTGACCAAGCACGGGCAATTGCCGCAGCCAGGGATTGGCTTCGCGGTCTGCCCAGCGCATGCTGGCATGGAAGATATCGGCTTGGGTTTCCTTCATCAGGAACAGTTCCACGCTTTCGCCTTCCTGATAGTAGCGGCATTCCATGCCTTCAGGAAGGTGCTCCGGATGAATCCGGGCGCGGCGAATACAATGCACAGGCCGTTCGAGCCTGATTTCAAGGCAATCATCTTTGACAGTATCAATCACACCGTTGCAAAAACGCTGCTGCAGGGAAATATCCTCACGCTTACCGCCGGGCATGAATTCTCCTTGTGTCCGGGTCGAGGATATGCTGGCAGGCTGCCATCAGTCGCTGCTGTGATGCTTCCAGCGAGCAGTGGCGCGATGGTTCCTGCGTTGGCCAGTCATTCAGGAATGCATCCAACAGGGCATACGGCGACCAGTGGCACGCTTGTAGCTGTGAGAACTGCTGTTCCAGATGCTGGTATTCATTGTCAGAGGGTGACAGATCAGCAAACAGTTCGCTGGCGACGCTGGCAAAATCATTCAGTTTCTGACGTAGCCCTTGCCAGTGCTTGCGCTGTTGTTCGGCGCAGAGCGCGTCGCTTTCAACAATGCCTTCAATTTTGGGCAACAGCGATGATTGCTTCTCAAGCCACGAAAAAGCCAGCCAGTTGGCAAGAAAACACTCCATTTCCATGTTCAGTCGGTGGATTGCAGGCCTGACAAGCGCCTTGTTTCTTAAATCATCTGCGATATCGCCCAGTTTTTTGGCTTGTTCGTCCTTAAAGGGGGAATCGGGAGACAGCAACAGAGACAAGGCGCGCATCAGAAACAATGATTGCGGCTCATTGATATCCGTTAATTGATTTCGCGTGGTCTTCAGGGAAGAAAAGTCGTTGGAGCGCAACACCGCCAGAGACCGTGGCCAGGTCAGGGTCAGTGGCGGCAGCAGCGTTTCCGCGATGGTTTGTGCACGCGATTGCAGACGTGCATCGCACGGGGGTAACGAACGAAGGGCGGATTTTGCTCTGCGTGCCGCGAATTCAGCATAATGTTTGCCACAAACCATCGTCTCAGCCACCATCATCAACTGATGACAAAACAGGAAGAGTTGCTCCGATCTGTTTGTTGATGGACGGTCAGGATCAAATATCAGCAAGGTCGAAGGGAAGCTGCAAAGCTCCAGCCAGCTATCCACCATGTGGTCATGCAAAAGTCGGGCATCCAGAGGAAAGTGGCGTGCTGCTGTACGCTGGAGCATTCCTTGCCGGGGGGTAAGTTCTTCCAGTCTTCGTTGCGCCAATGTCGGCTGGGGAAGACCATGCTCATCCCTTGTCCATAGCGCTTCAGTTTCAGTCGTGTCCAGCCACCGGGCGAGTAATTCTTCCAGCTTGTCGTCGGCCAGTGGATGCATGGTATCATCCTGCATTCCCCAGCCAGCGCTGAGCAACATATTCAGCAACGCTGCCATGCGTTGTGCAGCCGAACGCTTCAGCCATAGTTGCTGGCAATGATCGCACCATTGCCGCAGGTTTGCTTCATCCAGTCCTGCCGGAGGGAGATGCTTCAGTTGCTCTTGCAAGTCTGCCCATTGCGTTTCGGCAGAAGGCGCAGCAAGCAGCTGTTTGACAATGGGCAGCCCCTCATCAGCCAGGCCGCACATCGGCGAGGCAAGATCATCTTCCGGGTATTGCAACACCACCATGATCAGCAATGGCAGCCAGTTTTTTTGTTCCTGACGTGTGAAAGGAAGGCCAGGGTTACATACGGCATCAACAAGAAGAGCTGCCTGATTTCGCTTGCTCACATCCAGCAGGGCAAGCATATCCAGATGGCCAAGGTTCTGGTTTTTTTCAGCCTGAATGCCCAGTGCCAGCAGAGCGATGTCGTGCCAGCCCCGATCTTGCAGATGACTGAACAGCAATTCATGTAAATCCCGCTCAAACGTTCGGGGGCGAATATGGCCGACAATAAACTCGGCACAAAGAAAGCTCTGAAAGCTGAGGTGAGCAAACTGAATTTCATGATTGGTCGGGGCAACCAGAAGCCCGGCAGGGTGCAGGAAACAGGCCAGCAATGCCTCGGCATCTTCGGCACGCAGGACCGTAAAGCGAAGTTTCTCCGGTGTCTTTCCGGCAATGGCTTCCGCCAGTGCTTTTTGTATTGTGGCTGTTTGCCAGCTACGGCACTGCCCCGTTTCGCTTAATTGCTGCGTGCGCCACGCCAGCCAGGAAAGTGCCAGTCGCTTTTCCTGATGTGGCCAATGGGCTAAGGCCTTGCCATCCACACGGTTTTTGCGTTGGCGGTGTTTCTCCTGACGATCAAGGTAGATATCAACAATGCTGTCATACAACGCTACCTGACCCTGTGGCATTTCATTGCGCGTACAGTGGATCAGAGCCATCAGGGTGATAAAAATGGGGCGGCGCGCCAGTGGCAACAAGTATTGCTGGTGTTCTCGTAATGCAGCAAGAAAACGGGGAGCGTCTTTTCGCTGACGACGTTTCCAGTCATCCCTGAGCTGATACCAGTGATCGATAAACTGCCTGATCTGTGACCACGCTAATGGCGCAATATAATAGCAGGGGAGTTTTCCATCGGCGCGAATCTGGCCGTCAGCATACAGCATACCGTCAGCACGGCTGCTGGCAGCAAGATCGGAAATGCCTTCAGGGCGTGAGGTCAGCAGTACACGATAGCCGCGTTTGCGCGCTGTTCGTGCCAGTTCAAGCACTCTTTGACGAACATCCCTGCCGCCCACTTCATCCATGCCATCAAACAGCAGCAGGCATGGAATTGACTCATGGTTGCTGAAAAAACTCTGCTGTAGTTTCGCCTGATCCAGAATAATGTCGCAATCTGCTGCTTGCTGGCACATCAGCTTCAACCATGCCGCGAACAGTGAATCCAGGTCTTTGATAGCACTGAGATCGGGAATGTTTCTCAGAACAAGTGGAACAGGGGCGATACTGCCCTGTATGCTGATGAGTTGCCGCCGCAGCCTGCTGGGGCGCTGACCACACAGTTCACTGACAATCCAGTGCACCAGCGTGCTTTTGCCACTACCGGGTTTACCGGAAATCATGACGAAGGGCTGGCTGGCAATCACTTCAGCCGCATCTTTTCCCGGTAAATCGTTGTCGCCTTTACGATCTGCAACAGTCGCCGGGGGTGGCATCTGTTCTTCTTCAATCACTGTATCCGACAAACGCAGGGGAACATAAATACGTTGTATATCTACCGGATCAGTACTGTCAGCAATTTCGCCAAGATCGTTGTGCCCAAAACGGCGCAGCAGCCACTGGTAATACAGTACTCGGGCGCTTTTTAATGCCTCTGGCGTATAAGGTTCAGTCACGAGGCGGTATCCGGCGCATCAGCAGGCGGAAGATAGAGGTAAGCAGGGTCGAGCGGGCGGTTATTATCGGGATTGTCGCGGAACCAGCGAACAAACACTTCGTCTGATCGCTTTCGATCCTGCCGTCGCTGAAATCGTTGAATGGCCGCATCCAGCTTTTCGCCGTGGTGCGTTTTATCGTTTGCATCATCATCCTGCTGCTTCAGCACATGCGCAAATGCCTGCTGCATAAACGCGATCATCAGTCGCTGATCTTCAAGGTCATCAA
>JALSZZ010000192.1 GCA_027075825.1 Mariprofundaceae bacterium
TGGGGTTTATTGCCTGTTTGTTCATGGTGTTTTTCGGCTTTTCCAGTCACAGCTTTGATTGTTTGCCGGTGTTATTTGTGCTGATGGGGGCTTTGCTGGCGTTTCTGGTGTATAACGCCCATCCGGCCAAGGTATTCATGGGAGACACAGGCAGTCTGATGCTGGGCTATATCCTGGCGACAACGGCTGTGGCTTTTGCCGGAACGCCGGATTCGTCGATTCAGCCAGTCTCGATGGCGCTGATCCTGGCATTGCCTATTCTTGATACCGTGTATGTGATGAGTCGCCGGATTTGCCAGGGATGCAGCCCTTTTTCTCCGGATAAAACCCATTTGCATCATCGCTTGCTGGCGCTGGGAATTCCCCATGGCGCTGTTGTTTCTATCTTGTATGTGGTAATGACGCTGTTTGGTGTACTTGCTGTTGTGATGCGGGAACAGCCTGAGTATGTACAGTTTGCCTGCGGTGTGTTGCTGGCGCTGGCTGTGTTCGCGGGTGTGGCTTTACTGGAGCACAGGCATTATTGCTGGCGTGAAGCTGTCGGTGGCGAAGTATTGCCTGAGGCTGCGATCTACAAAAAAATAACAGCGCTTTCCGGGCAAAGCATTCCACTGATTACCTGGATGATCCCGCTGGTGTTGTTTGCTTGTGCGTGGACGCTGGATGTCAGTGATGACTACGCTGTATTGGCCGTTGGTGTGTTAATTCTGACGCTGGTGATGTATCCGTGGACAGAACATACGGATCGCCTTCATGTGGCACATGGATTGATATTCCTGTCAGTTATCTTCATCATGGTGGTATTTGCTTTTGAAGGGAATACACGAACCCAGATGATTTATGCCGCATTCAGTGCGTTCATGGCTGTGTGGGTGCTGCTCAAGCTGTTGTTCAGGCGGCAGGGGCGCGATTTTTTCACTTCCGGCTTTGAGGTGCTGGTGCTGCTTATTGTTGTATCCGGCTTTTTGTTTATCCACAGCAGCCATGCCCTGAGTGCGCAGGAAACCACGATTGTTCAGCTTACACTGATCGAATCTGTTCCTGTGCTGATGGCAATCAAAATTGTTTTGAGGCGACAGCCGCACCGTAATATCCATCTGATGCTTGGTCTGTCACTGGTATTAGTATTTTTTCTGATTCACTAATTTCTTAACACTGCATGCATTACCGTTATTTAATCGCGTTTGCCCATGATTTATTGTGGGTGCCACTGGCTGTATTTCTGGCGCTCTGGCTGCGCTTTAATTTTGCTGAGATTCCTGCTGAACACTTGCGTGCCGGTTGGCTGTTGGTGGCGCTGGCCGTACCTTCACAAGCGACTGCTTACGCCTGGGCCAGGGTAAACCGGGGGATCTGGCGTTATGTCTCCATGCCGGATGCGCTTAATATTATGCGTGCTGTGATTGTCGGTGTCAGTGTGAGCTATTTACTGGCCTTTGTGTTGTTTCGCCTGCAGGGTCTGCCGCGCAGTGTGATTGTCTTATATCCCTTCCTGTTGCTGGCAGGGCTGCTGGCATCGCGGGTGCTTTATCGCGGTTATCGGGAGCATCGCCTTAATCTTCAGCAAGAGCATGCGCAACGTGTGCTGTTGATTGGCGCTGGCAGAGCCGGAGAATTGTTGTTGCGAGATATGCAAAAATCCGGCAACTATGTGCCCGTGGGCATTCTTGATGATGACAAGCGCAAACAGGGCCAGGAGATACTGGGGACGCGAGTGTTAGCTGGTACCCGTGAACTGTCGGCAGTGTTACGCGATATTCAGCCTGACCTTCTTGTTTTTGCAATTCCCTCAGCGACAAAGGCGTTGAGAAACAGGGTGGTTCAGGCTTGTGATGCAGCGAATATCCGCCTGCTGGTATTGCCGGGTCTGGAGCAACTGGTCAGCGATACGGTGCATCTTTCCACCCTGCGCAAGGTGGAAATTGAAGATTTGCTGGGACGCACACCTGCGCGACCTGATACAGCTTTGATGTCTGCCAATGTGCGCGGCAAGGTGGTCATGCTGACTGGTGCTGGCGGCTCTATTGGTTCAGAAATTGCGCGTCAGGTGGCGCGTTACCACCCTTCCCGGATCGTATTGCTGGAATCCAGCGAATTTGCCCTTTATCGCATTGAGCGTGAACTGCGTCAGCAATGCGCACAAAGCGATATGATGCCGGATATTCTTCCTGTGCTGGGTTCAGTGGTGGATGGCCAGCGGGTGGAGCGCGTGTGCCGGGCCTTTGGCGTGCAGACGCTGTATCATGCTGCGGCGTATAAGCATGTGCCACTGGTGGAATATAATCCTGGTGAAGCGATCAGCAATAATATTTTCGGCACACTGCATACCGCGCAGGCGGCGCAGCGTGCTGGCGTTGAGCGCTTCGTACTGATTTCGACAGACAAGGCCGTGCGCCCGACCAATGTCATGGGAGCCAGCAAGCGCTTTGCTGAAATGGTATTGCAGGCGCTCAGCGCCGAAGGTGGCAACACCCGCTTTGCCATGGTGCGTTTTGGCAATGTGCTGGGTTCTTCCGGTTCAGTGGTGCCGCTGTTTCGTCAGCAGATTCAGGCTGGTGGCCCGGTGACGGTAACCCATCCTGATATCACCCGTTATTTCATGTCGATTCCTGAGGCAGCACAACTGGTCATTCAGGCCGGGGCAATGGCTGAAGGTGGCGATGTGTTTATTCTGGATATGGGTGAACCGGTGAAAATTGTTGATCTGGCCCGGCAAATGATTCAGCTCAGCGGCTTAAGCGTGCGCGACGATGACTATCCCGATGGTGATATCGCCATTGAATTCAGCGG
>JALSZZ010000193.1 GCA_027075825.1 Mariprofundaceae bacterium
GTTCAAAACGCCCCTGCACAGCGGCAATCAGCGAATAAAAACCGGCAAACAAGCCCATGGTGGTGAACAGGCTGGGGAGAATATACACCCCACGGTGCATGCGCGAGCTGCCGTGTTGACTCATGTCTGCTGATCCTTGCGGCGGGCAAGCACCGTCGCGCCGGCTTTCACCTGATCGCCAACTTTGACTATTAGTTCAAAGCCCTCGGGGATTTCACAATCCACACGTGAGCCAAAGCGAATCATACCGATACGCTGACCTGCACGCACGCTGTCGCCCGGTCGCACATAGCTGATAATGCGACGTGCCAGCAAACCGGAAATCTGCGTGAAACGCACATCCTCGCCCTGTTCGTTGCGCAACGTAAAGCGGTTACGTTCGTTTTCTTCACTGGCCTCATCATAGCTGGCATTCACAAAGCGGCCCCGCGTGTAGCGCATATCGCTGATCGTGCCGCTCATCGGTGCCCTGTTGACATGCACATTGAACACATTCATAAAAATATCAACGCGCAAATGATCATCCCGTGCCTCGGCACGAATCACCCGGCCATCAGCAGGGCAAATAAAAGCATGGCAATCATCAGGGGTATCGCGTTCAGGATCGCGAAAAAAGTTGATCACGAAGATCAGCAGCAACAGCAGGATGAGACTAAGCGCCGTCCAGCAAAGCAACCAGCTACCAAGCGCGAGAGCCGCCACGCCGATGACGAAAGGCCAGCCCTGTGGTGATAAAGGAAGGCGGCCACGCGGCTCGCCCATCAGTGGTGTTGTTTCATTCATGGGCGAACCTTACACGCCACATGCGCGCCGCCAAGAGGCGCGGCTGTGGCCTTTCGTTTGTGCTGTAAGCGACAGCAGGAATCGCCTCTTGTGCAGGTGGTGGTTTTAAGGATATGGCAAGGTAGTTGCCGATAACGCGGGCAGCCTGGCATGTCACGGATTTTCAGGAGTGCTGCCGACATGCCGTTGCTGGCGAATATTGCGTTTGTTGACTCCGTCGTCACTGATGGCCTGTGTGGTCTTGCCCTTGTGCCAGGGACGCAGGAATGCGGGTAATTTGCGACCGGGTAAACACATGAAATCGTCGATCATCATGACCGCCAGACTGGCTTCGTCGTGACCTTGTTGCTGCAAATAATCGAACAGGTAACGCGCCAGTCGATCCAGAGAAATTTTCCATGTGCGGTGCGTTTGCGCATACAGCCATGAGGTAAAGGCATCAAAGGCAGTAAAAACGTGGCCATCCGGCCATAACAGATGGATACTACGACGAAAGTTGCCGTTATTGTAGTACAAATTCCAGAAGCGGGCAAAGCGTTTCATGTGCTGCATTTCGGCAAAACTGTAATCGGCATTTTGCAGCAGGGCATAGGGCGGTGCATCGTCGTAGATCATGGCAAACGCGGCATCATGACGGGCCAGTGCCGTGCCGGAAAGCTTTTTCAGAATACCAATCTGGATTTCGCTGCGGCACTGCGCTACCAGCATATCCAGACCCCGGCCAAAACTGGCGCGATCTTCGCCGGGCAGGCCGACGATCAGATCCAGATGCATATGTGCATGCGTTTCGGTCACCAGAAATTGCAGATTGCGTTGCATGGCATCCATCTTCAGAGGACGCTGAATGCGTCGGGCCACTTCCGGGTTCAGCGTCTGAATACCGATTTCCAGTTGCAGACTGGTCGGTGGAAAGCGACGCAGCCGTGCTTTTAAGCCTTCCGGAAAATGATCGGGGATCATCTCGAAATGCAGAAAATACGCCTCATCTTTGGCCAGAAAAAAGTCCAGCAAACGCTCGGCTACGGCCATGTTCAGATTAAAGGTGCGGTCAATAAAGCGAAAATTGCGTGCGCCGCGTTGCCATAATGCCTCCATTGCCGCCAGAAAACGGCTGACATCATCATAACGCACCGTCTTGTCCACCGAGGAAAGGCAGAACTCACAGCGAAACGGACAGCCCCGCGAGGCTTCCACATAAATGCAGCGATGCTGAATATCCTGATCGGAATACCAGGGATAGGGCAGAGCCAGTTCCGCCAGCGGCGTTTTCTGCCCCTGAATCACGCCTGCTGGCGGTCTCTCTCCGGCCAGCACGGCACGGCACAGGCGATAAAAGCTGACTTCTCCCTCACCCTGCACGATATAATCCGCTGCCGAAAGATCCGCCCGCCATGGCGCATGACTGACTTCCGGCCCGCCCAGCACCACGATCAGTTCCGGCGTTAGCTGACGCAGCAGGCGAATAATGCGCACCGTTTCGGTGACATTCCAGATATACACGGAAAAGCCGATGAGCAGCGGTTGTGCCTGCAACAAACGTTCTGCTACGTCCGTCGGCTGATCCTGAATGACAAATTCCATGATGCGCGCCTGCGGGCGCAATTCGTGCAAATTGGCATACAAACAACGCAAGGCCAGCGAACTGTGCGCATAACGCGCATTCAGGGTGGAGAGGATCAGAGGACAGACGACAGAGAACGGGGGGCAGAAAGAAGCTGCGTCGTTTTCAGGCATGTGTGCTATCTGTGCATCATGCGTAATTTTTTCAGGCACAGGGCGTTCATGGCATCGGCGCGTTGCTGGCTGGCGGCTTCGTTATAGCAGCGTAACTCCGGGGCGTTACCGGAGGGGCGAAGATGGATGATCTCATCATTTTCCAGCGTCATGCGCAGGCCATCGGTGGTGTCCATGCTGCGCACGGCGGCAAATTCCGGTTGTATCCAGGTTGAAGCGGCAGCCAGGCCACCGGCGATGATGTCAGCAAGGTGTTGGCGGCTGATGTCGGT
>JALSZZ010000194.1 GCA_027075825.1 Mariprofundaceae bacterium
AAGACAAACGCAGGCGGCGATTCCCTCGCAGTGGTGGCAGCTCTATGGCAATGCAAGGCTGAATCAACTGATCACCCAGGCCCTGCAGCACAGCCCGACGCTGGAAGCCGCCGCCGCCCGCCTGCGTAGCATGCAGGAGACGCTAAGCGCCGATGTCGGCAGCGTGCTTTATCCTTCGGCAACAGCCAGTGTCGCAGCCAGTCGCCAGAAAATTTCCGGTGCCGGCTTTGGCAACAGCGCCTTTGCCACCACCTATTCGCTGTATCGCGCTTCGGTGGATGTGAGTTATGTGATTCATCCCTTTGGCCGGGGGCAGCGTTACCTGGAAGCGCAGCAGGCACAGGTCGATTATCAGGCACTGCAATGGCAGGCAGCGCGCCTGATGCTGATTGGCAATATCATCACTGCCGCCATCACCGAGGCCTCGCTGCGGGCGCAAATCGCTGCCCAACAACAGGTGATTGCCGCCCACCAGCAAAGCCTGAAGATCAGTGAACAGCGCTTTGCTCTCGGCGCGATTGCCAAAAATGAACTGCTGTTGCAGCGCACCAGCCTCGCCCAGGCGAAAACCACACTGCCCGCCTTGCGTAAATCGCTGTCTGGCGTACGCCATCAACTGGCAGTGCTCAGCGGCACAACGCCAGCACAGGCGCAATTACCCGTTTTCACGCTTGAGCAGTTCCACATGCCGCAGCATTTGCCGCTGACGCTGCCCTCGACCATGGCCCGTCAGCGTCCTGATTTGCGCGCTGCCGAGACTCTGCTGCATCAGGCAAGCGCCATGGTCGGCGTGGCCACAGCAGCGCTTTATCCGCAGTTTTCGATTTCCGCTTCGCTGGCGGGTGAAGGTATGCGGCTGGTGGATATTCTCAAGGGTCAGCCGGTGTGGAATCTTGGTGCCAACCTGTTGCAACCGCTCTACAATGCCGGTGAATTGCGCGCCAGAAGGCGTGCCGCCATTGCCGATTTTGAACAGGCCAGAGCCAGCTACCGGCAAACCCTGCTACAGGCCTTTGGCGAAGTTGCCGACAGCCTGATGGCGCTGCAGCAAGATCATCAGCAATGGCAATCAGAGCAGCAAGCCGTGCGCCTGGCGGCTGAAAGTCATCGCCTGATTGCCGAACAGTTCAGCCACGGCAGCAGCAGTCAGTTGGAACTGCTCACCGCGCAAAGCCAGTGGCAACAGGCAAAATTAAGCGAAATTCGTAGCCGCGCCCAATTGCTAAGCGACAGCGCCGCGCTCATGCAGGCCCTCGGCGGGAATTCCACGTAGGGGCAGGCCTTGTGCCTGCCCGAGCCCGAGCCCAACCACACCGTACTGCAATAATTCCCAACCAGCCACCCCAAAGGATCACCCATGACCAAACGAATGATTATCATGTTACTGCTCGTCGGCGCTGTTTTCGGCGGTGTCATCTGGTTTCAGGCATTCAAAGCCAGAATGATGGCGCAATTTTTACAAGGCAATGCCATGCCCCCGGCGACAGTCACGGCCATGCAGGCCAGCGAAAGCGCCTGGCAACAACAATGGAAAGCCATCGCCACGTTGCGCGCCGTGCGTCAGGTGACGCTGAGCAGCGAGGTAGCCGGTACAGTAACAGCCGTACACTTTCACTCCGGCCAGCAGGTGCATCAGGGTGATTTACTGCTGGAACTCGATGATGCCACCGAGCAAGCGCAACTCGCCGCCCTGCGCGCCAGCGCCGAACTGGCACGCACTACCCTTAAGCGCGACGAACAACAATTACGCATCCACGCCATTGCCCAGGCACAGCTCGATGCCGACAAAGCTGATCTGGAGGTCAAACTGGCACAGGTGAAACAGCAGCGCGAACTGATTGCCCTGCGTCGCATTCACGCACCGTTTGATGGTCGCATCAGTATCCGTCAGATTCATAAGGGGCATTACCTGCGTCCCGGCGATGCCATTGCCACGCTGGTGGATAGTCATCAGCTCTATGCCGATTTCACCCTGCCGCAACACACCCTGCCGACGCTGAAAGTGGATCAGCCGGTAAGCTTAACGGTCAACGCCTGGCCTCAACGCCGTTTTCATGGACGCATCACCGCTATTCAGCCGCAGGTCAACAGCAGCAACCGCAGCATCCTCGCCGAAGCCCTGCTCGACAACGCCGATGGTGCGTTGATGCCGGGCATGTTCGCGCAGGCACAGGTTATCTACGGCAAAGCCAGAAGCTTTCTCACCCTGCCGCAGACTTCACTGACCTTCAGCGCCTACGGCACTACCGTTTTTGTTGCCCGCAAGCATGAGGAAGAAGGAAAAACCATCTGGAAAGCCGAGCAGGTATTCGTCAAAACCGGCGCCAGACGCGGCGATCAGGTGGCCATTCTGGATGGCATCAGTGCCGGTGACATGATCGTTACCAGCGGCCAGATGAAGCTGAAAAACGGCACGCCGCTGATAATTGACAACAGCCATGCGCCGAGCAATGACCCTGCCCCCGTGCCGCAGGATCACTGAGTCTGACCATGAATTTTACCGATCTGTTCATCAAACGCCCGGTGCTGGCGACCACCGTCAGCCTGCTGATTCTGGTGCTCGGCCTGCAGGCCATCAACAGCCTGCCTATTCGTCAGTATCCGGAAACGCAAAACGCCGTCATCACCGTCAGCACCGTTTATTACGGTGCCGATGCCAGGACGGTGGCCGGTTTTATCACCCAGCCGCTGGAAACAGCCATCGCCCAGGCCGGGGGCATTGATTATATCTCTTCCGTCAGCGTCAGCGGTGCCTCCACCATTTCCGCCACGCTGCGGCTTAATT
>JALSZZ010000195.1 GCA_027075825.1 Mariprofundaceae bacterium
GCATCACTTCCGCGAATAACATACACTCTGGCAGGATCGGAAGTGGTAAGATTATAGCCGCCCACATCGCTGATCGCCTCCGCCAGCGTCATACCCTCATCCGGTAAAGGTAAAGAAGCCTGCTTCACCACCTCACCCAGTACAAAAACCTTGTTGTCCACATTATTGGGGATATGCACAGTGTCGCCATCGTGTAACAGCAGGTTTTGCGTGACATCACCACGGTTCAGCAAACGAAACAGACTCACCGTGCGAAAGCCGCCATTTTTTCGATGCACGGTGACATGCCCCAAGTCTGCATTGCTGGTAATCCCCCCCATTTTGTTCACGGCATCCAGCAGTGTCAACGGCGTATCATCGAGAAAAATATTCCCCGGGTTTTTCACCTCCCCGGTGATATAAACCTTTTGACTGCGAAAACCAGTTACCCGCACGTCTACCTGAGGGTTTTTCACATAACGTGCCAGTTTCGTAGCGATAATGCTGCGCACGCTTTCCACCGTCATGCCTGCCACCTTGATCACGCCAACATAAGGGTAAAAAATCGTTCCGTCATGACGCACCAGGTTGCCTTCGCCAGCACCACCACCTGCCGTCATACCACCGGGATTCGTCAGCTCGGGGTGATCCCACACTGTTACCTTCAGCACATCATTAGGCTGAATCAGGTAGCGGTACTCACGGATATCTTTCTCCAGTTTTTTATTGGAAGAGCCGGATGCCATCAAATCATCCTGGCGCAGACTGGCCATTTGCGCGGCAACCAGTTGCGGCGTAATCGGCGTAATTTCAATATTCTTGCGAGCCTCAGACGAATCAGGTTTATTCAGATATGAAAACGAAGATTCATCCATGCGCATACCAGGAGCCATCGCGCAGCCCCCCATCACCAACAACATTGAGACGGCTGTCAGCCGACTCAGTAACACCTTAAAGCTTTTCAACCCATGCCTCCACATTTCGTTCGATCAGGCGATACGCCTGTTCAAAACTTTCTTTCGGCTGACGATAGGGATCGTCAATATTTTCCTGATGCCAACGCCCCAGGCAATGCACCCGCCCCCGGGCAAAAGGATACATCGCCAGCAGCATCGCAATATGTTCTTCTTCCATCACCAGAATCAGCTCATGGTTTCTGACCATGGCAGCATCCAGTTGCCGCCCCCGATGCACTGACAAATCCATGCCATGCTCTGTGGCAATGGCCAGACTGTGTTCAGCAGCAGGATGCCCGACCAGCGCATGCAGACCGGCAGAAGCCACTTCACAAGACTTCCCTCGCTGGCTCAGCGCACGTTTCATGCATACTTCTGCCAGCGGGCTACGACAAATATTGCCGATACACACCATCAGAATACTACGAAACATCCATGCCCCCAAGGCTAGCAACAAAACAGGTCAATAGCGATAACATCAGTCTGCCGGATGCAATAAAGCCGTCAACGGCACCACCAGATCATCAGCTTCCTGCAAATGATTCTTCAGAAAAGCAAGGCTTGAAGGACTGGCATGGTAAATCACGATACAGCCACCTTTTTTAGCTGCCCGTTTCAAAATCTTGCGCCACATCCGCTGCATTGCTGCCTCGGAAGTATCGTTATCCAGAAAAAAACGGCGGCTGGCCCAGGCAACGCCCGTCTTTGCCGCCAGCACCCGCGCTACGGAGGCATTTGTCGTCAGCGAATCCAGAAAAAACATGTGGCGCTGTTTCAGATCCTGCATCAGCCAGCGCATGCTGTCTGCCTGCTCTGTCAACATGGAACCCATATGATTACTCATACCGCTGGCATGCGGAACCTTGTTCAGCGCCAAATCCACCTGATGATGCAATTGCGCTTCGTTCATGCCCGCAACCAGCCCGATCTTGCCCATCATTTTATCAGCAATATCAGGATCTTTCGGTTCCATTGGCATATGCAGCATAACCAGTTGCCCGGCAGCATATGCTTTTTCCGCTGCCGCTGCCGCATCCGGGGCATTCGGTAAAACTGAAAATGTGACGGGCACACCCAGCGCCAGTGCCGCATCCACAGCCGCCATGCCATAGCCCGTATCATCCATGATCAGCGCCAGGCCACGATCAGCCCTTTCAGCCGGTGCCACCGACACCACCGATGCGGCATCTCCGGCCACTGTCGCATCATTCACCGCTGCATCATTCGCCGCTGTATCATGCGCTGTCGCCTCAGTTGCAGTCGTACCAACCTCCTGTGCAGGGCTATCGACAGCCGATACGTCCGCGACCTCTTTCACAGCTTCCGCCTGCTTCTCCCCGGTCACGGCAGTAGCAACAGGGGGCGTTCGGTCTTTCTGCAAATAGCTGATCTTCTCCGGCATAAAAACATACACCCCCGCAGCAGCCGCCAACAATACCACTACGAGGCCAATAGCTATCCACAGTTTCATTGAACCCAACTGCGAAATATTCACTCGCTGATGTTGCATCACTTGCCCTCCGTCACTTTTTTCACCTTACGACCAACCAATACATGAATCGTTTTCAAAGCATCCAGCGCCCGCTGTAATTGCACATCGCGTTGCAGGCGTTTCTGCAACAATGCGTTCATATCCGGGGCCTTATTGCCTGCTGCGGCATGTTCATCCGCCGCATCGCCATTGGCATTTTCCAGGTGCCCCTTCAGATCCCGTTCTGTGATACGCAGGCCATCAGCCGTTTTCACCTCTTCCGGTTTGAGTATGCGATAGGCAACTTCCACATCCGGTTCAATGCCGGTAGCCTGAATCGAACGTCCGCTGGGCGTATAATACAATGAAGTCGTCAGCTTGATCGCCGTACCATCCGGTAATGGCACGACCCGCTGCACCGAGCCTTTGCCAAAGCTGCGCTCACCGAGCAACACCGCACGCCGGTTATCCTGCAAGGCACCGGAAACAATCTCGGAAGCCGATGCCGTGCCGCTGTTAATCAACACCACCAGTGGCGCACCGTGCAACATATCGCCTTTTTCCGCTGAGAACGTCAGGTTTTTGCCAATGCGTGATTTGGTGCTGACCACATCGCCACCGTCAAGAAACAAATCAGCGACTTCCACCGCCTGATCCAGCAGCCCCCCCGGGTTATTGCGCAAATCCAGCACCACGCCATCCAGTGGCGCGCCGTTTTCCTTCTCCAGATCCAGCAACTGCTGCTTCAGTTCTTCACCAGCATGTTGACGAAACTGCGTCAGACGCAACCAGCCATACCCCGGTGCCAGCATGCCACCCTTCACCGATTTCACCTTGATCACCGCACGCGTAAGCTTTACCTCAAACGGCTTGAGCTTGCTCTCCCGGAAAATCGTCAGCGTAATCGACGTTCCCGGCTTGCCACGCATCATTTTCACCGCTTCTTCCAACGATACGTCACGCGCCCAGACATCTTCAATCTTGATGATCAGATCCCCCGCCTTGATACCGGCACGCCATGCAGGTGTATCCTCAATCGGCGAAACAATCACGATACCGGCCTTACGCTCATCCGCCGCAATCTCAATCCCCAGGCCACCGAAACGCCCATCGGTTTCGACCTGCATTTGTTTGAACATCTCCTGCTTCATATACGTCGAATGCGGATCCAAGGCTGCCAGCATACCAGCCAGCGCGCCGTCAATCAGCTCCTTATCGGTCACTTCCCGCACATAAGCCTGTTTGATCGCAGCCATCACCTGCGTGAACTTGTCCAGTTGTCGAAAATCCGTGGCCGCTGTGGCCTGCTGATAACTCAGGGATGGCGTCCATGCCAGCCCTGCCATCACCAGCACAACCACCGTCATTGCACCAACCAGCCACCGTTTTTTCCTCACGCTCATGCACTCACCTCTTTTCTTGCAAATATCCACCATCAACCCCGGCACCATCGCTCAGGATTGGTTGTCTTGCCCCTGTCACGCATTTCAAAATACAGGCGCGTATGCTCCACCCAGCCTGTCGCCCCGGCATCACTGATCACATCGCCAGCCACGACGCGATCGCCTGTCGCTTTATAAAGCCGGTCGTTATGCGCATAAATACTCATCACACCATCGCTGTGCTCAACAATCATCATCAGGCCAAAACCGCCGAACCAGTCGGCATAGCGCACCACGCCATCGGCAATCGCATGCACCTGCCGTCCCTTGCTGCGCAGCGAGGCCGGGGCAATCAGCACACCCCTGAGCTTCGGACGATTACGATCCAGTCTGGCGCCATAATGCGCCACCAGCCGACCCCGAATTGGCCATGGAAGCCTGCCTTTGTGCCGACGAATATGCCCCTTGATCGTATAAGATGGCGCAGGCAGCTGACGACCACTTTTCTTCGCCGCCCGGCGCGCTGCTTTTCGGGCGGCTGCCTGTGCGGCAATGCGCGCAAGCAGTCTTTGCAGACCTTTTTGCTGCAACGCCAGAGTCGCATCCCGCGCCTTTTTCAGCCGCACATCCTTGCGTACTGCCTGCGTCAGCCGTCGCTTGGCTTTCAGTTTTGCTTTGGCGACAGTCTCAGCCTTAGCCTTTTCCTTCTTCAAACCGGCCAGCGCCTGCTGCTGCTGCTGCAACTCCTGCTCAACCAGCATCAACGCCTGCACCGATTGCTGCAGGGCCTGGCGATCAGCTTCCTGCCGCTGCATCAAAGAACCCAGCATATAACGTCGATGTGGAATCTCCGTCACCGGAATGCCAGCCAGCACATCCAGCCAGCCTGGCTCACGTCCGGCACGCTGCCATACCAGCGCCGCCTCCTGCTGCATCCGCTGCTGCAACAAGGCCACATGCTTCTTCAGCTTCGCCATGCGCTGCCGCAGTGCTTTCACGCTGCGATCAACGCGGGCTTTGGCTTCCTCCACCTTTTGCAAGGCTTGCCTGGCCTTGACCCATTGCCGGTCAAGCTGACGCAACTGGCGGTTCAGATCGCCCAGCCGCGACTCCATCGCCTGACGTTCAAGCGCCAGTTGCTGCCGCTCTTTTTTCAGTTGCGCCAGTTCGCTCTGCACATCCCTGGCCTGTGCAGGCATGCACAGACACAGCAACAATAACAGCACAAGACTACGCACGATGATAAGGGTGACCCTGAAGTATTGACCAGGCGCGATAAAATTGCTCCACCACCAGCAAGCGCGCCATCTGATGCGGCAGGGTCAATGGTGAAAGCGACCAGCACGCGCCCGCCTTTTGACGCAGCGAATCACTCACGCCATCAGCACCGCCAATAACGAAATCCTGCACTGCATTCCCCGGCATTTGCTGCAAATACGCGGCCCACTGCCTGCTGGAAAGCGATTGCCCCCGTTCATCAAACAGCACAAAACCGGGACGCACCTGCGCCAGAATGCGCTTTTCCTCATCCTGCCTGCGCTGTACTGCCTGTCGGCCACGGCCTTCTGCCAGCTCTGCTACCTGCAGTTCACAGCCTGCACGCAAGCGCTTGCGAAAGCGCTCCTCACATGCCGCAAAATCTGCCTGCATACGACCAACAACCAGCAACCGAAGTTTCACGCCGTTGCGTCATCCGGCCTGTTCCACAGGCGCTCAAACTGAAAGCTTTCGCGCACTTCAGGCAAAAACAGATGAACGACCACATCACCCAGATCCACCAGCAGCCATTCCATGGCTTCGCGTCCTTCGACAGGCGCATCCAGCCCTCTGGCATGCGCCACCTGCGTCACCGCCTCAGCCAGCGCCGCCAGTTGTCGCCCCGTGCGGCCACTGGCAATAATAAAGTAATCAGCGTAAGCGCAGCGTCCCTGCACCCCTAACTGCAATACATCCAAAGCCTTTTTGTCTTCCAGGGCGGCAACCACCGCTTCACTCAGTGCCTTCACTGCACTTTCACTCATGTATTCTCTCCGGCATAATAAACAGGCAATTCATCTGCGTAGTTCGCTGCCACATCTTTTACAAAACTCATATCACCCTGCCGTAATTTACGGCGCAACATCGTCGCCGATACATCCGGCAAAGCCTGCTCCACCAGTACAACATGCCCTGCCGTCGTCACATGCGGCCATGCGGCCAGTGGCAGATACTGCCAGTCGGGTAATGTCACCGGCACAATGCCCTGACGAAAAAAAACCGCAACATTACACAATGCGCGGTGCTGCGGATAGGCCTGCCAGCTTGCCATCGCCGCCCAGGCATCCATCCCCATCAATAATACCGGAACCGTCGCTGGCATCAGGGACTGTACGCGCCGAAGCGTATCAATCGTTGGTACCGGATAAGCCGCCCTGATTTCCCAGTCCTGCACGCAAACGCCCGGCACATCAGCAAACAGAGCCTGCACCCAGCGCAGGCGGCAGCCAGCATCAATCCCCTGCGTCAGCGTCCGATGCACCGGCTCTCCGGCGGGAATCACCCAGACTTCATCAAGCCCCAGCACATCCCTGGCTGTTTCCACCAGCGCCCGATGCCCCCGGTGTGGCGGATCGAAACTGCCGCCAAACAGACCAAGCGTTCGCCCCGTCAACCGTGTCGCCTGACCAGCACCAAACGCCTGTCCTTCAGGGCAAACACATCAAATTCCTTTTCGCCAACACCCTGCGCATCAAAACGCACCCGGCCACTTTCTGCCGGAAACCCTGTTTGTTCATGCAAGGCCTGCACCGCCCGCTGCCCGTGCAGTCCCAGTCTGCTTCCCAGCAACAGCGCAATATGCGCCGTATCATAACCCAGTGCAAACAAGGCATCAGGCTGACCGCCGCCCCATGTTTCGCGGTACTGCGTCACCATCGGCCCGGCGCTGTCTGGCTGCACCGGCTGACAAAAACGCGCCCTGCCTAAATAGCGCCCACTATCATCAAGTAAATGCCCGTCCTGCCAGCGATTACTGCCCAGCATCGGCACTTTGCGCAAATCAACATAGGCAAGCTGACCGGCCAGTTTGGCGATCATCGCCCCTGGCATCGCCATGTAAAAGCCATCAACGCCCGGCGGAATACGCACATCTAACTGCCTTAGCGGCGCAAACACACGCAAGCCCAGATCCAGATCCCGCAAAACGACATCATCGTCAATCACAGTGCGAAACGTCCGCAGACGATTCACATAATTCACCTGTCGGCGATCCAGCGCCAGCGAACCGGCCACTTCACCGCCAAGCGCCGTAAAGGCCTTGCCAAAAGCCTCTGCCTCCTGGCGTGCCGAAGGCTGCAATGAGGAAATCACCGCCACCCGATGCATGCCCGCACGCATCGCTTCACGCGCCATAAAAGCAGCCTGAATCCCACGGGCAATACTGTGTACAAACAAGGCCGGATGCTGCTGCGCCAGTTCACTGTGCTTGCTCAGGCTGATTACTGGCAAATCTTCGCGCAAATGCGGAATAATCGCCGCCACATTTTCCTTCAGCAGAGGGCCTAACACCCAGTCAACCCCCTGCCGTGTCAGTTGCTCATAGGCACGAACCGCTGCCGGGCCACCATCTGCGGCATCCATCACGGTCAGTTTGACCACAGGCCGCCAGTCCGGCCCGTCCACAGCCAGACGAATACCATCCAGCAAGGTTCGGCCATAGCGGGCATAGCGCCCGTGCAACGGCAAAATAACGCCGATCTGCACCGGCTTTCTGCCATATTGCGACCAGTGATAGGTCGGCCAGGCCGAAGCGGCTGACGGTACCGTCTGAATCGGTGGTGGCGTGCGCGCCACATCCACCGCTGTCGGCGGCGAACCTTGTGGCTGCCCATAGGCATCCACCACAGGTCTGGCGGGCGCAGGCCCTGCTGCAGGCGGCACCACTGTGGTCTGGCATCCGGCCAGAAGCAATATGGAAAGAAAAAAGAACAGCGAACGCCAGCGGCAGCAAGGCGTTGCATAACGGTAAGGTGTCACATAGCGTTGTCTCATGGATACGCAGACTAGAGCGAAAATCGCTACAGGCCAACTTTTCATTGTCGCCACGCCCATTGGCAACCTTCAGGATATGACATTTCGCGCCGTTGAAACATTGAAAAATGTCGCCCTGATTGCTGCTGAAGATACCCGCACCAGCGGTCGGTTATTGCAATATTACAGCATTGAAACGCCCATGCTCGCCTGCCACGAACACAATGAGCAACAGGCAGCCCAACGCATCGAAGAAGCGCTCGCCAGCGGGCAGGATGTGGCGCTGATCAGCGATGCCGGCACGCCGTTAATTAACGACCCCGGCTACCAGCTTGTACATAGCCTGCGCCACAAAGGTTACCGCATCACGCCCATTCCCGGCGCCAGTAGCCCGATCGCCGCCCTCTCCGCTGCCGGTTTCAGTTGCGATCACTTCTCTTATATGGGCTTTTTTCCGCGTCGAGGCAGCGCCCGCAGGCAGGCCCTGCAATGGCTGGCAACAAGCCCTCACACCACCGTTTTTCTCGAGTCGCCCAAACGTATCATCAAAACCCTGCAGGCCCTGATGCCCGTCACCGGCGAACGCCCGCTATGCATTGCCCGCGAACTGACCAAGCTGCATGAAGAATTTCTGCATGGCACCGCCGCGCAATTGCTACAACACTTCGCCAGCCATCCGCCACGCGGGGAAATGGTGTTGATTATCGACCGCCAGCAGGCAAACGGAACCGCCGATGACGACACCATCCTGCAACTGGCCGAAACCCCGACCTACGCCGCCTTGCGACCATCAGCCAAAGCCCGCGCCATCGCCAGACATCTGGGAATCGACCGGGATCGGGTGTATCGCCTGCTGATGGCGCACTGACCGTCGAGATCTGATGCTAGGAGCCTGTCGGACTTTGATCAATCTACTACGAAAAACCGGATATTGGCCAAATCTTCGCCCTGTTTTTGTTAAATAGCGCGGCTATTCGCCGCAAACAGGTCGAATATTTGGCTCAATCCCGCTATTTCTCGTGACGATTGCCAAAGTCCGACAGACTCCTAGGAGCTGTCTCAGGTTCTTCGCTTCCAATATCCAGGTTGTCGGTGAAGATGCATCACCGCCACAATGAATATGTCGCCCTTCTCTTCTGAATACAAAACACCATACGGAAATCGTCTTACCAAAGACCGTCTGACATCACCCTCCAGAAGACTCCATGCCTTTGGTAAATCAACTGCGCGACTAATTGCGGAATAGACTTCCAAAGCGAAATCGTACCCTGACCCTGGCGCGATGCCTTCGTAATAATCTATTGCCTTATTGAGTTTTTTTCTGCTTCAGGGTGAAAGGAAAAGCTCATGCTTCAAATCTTTCCCACACCTTCCTGCACACTTCTTTTCCTGGTATTGGCTTTACCCGACCCGACCTGAGTTCATCAAGGCGACGTTTTGCCTCCTCAGCCCATACCTTGTCCGTTGTTGATTCCGGATGGTTCAGACTGCGTAATAATGAATCCGCCACCAGAGCCCGCTCTTCCACCGGCAGTGATATGACTTCATCAATAAGCTGTTTTGTGTTCATATTTTCACCATGACTGGACGTAAGCTGTCTGAGCAAACCTGCTAAAGCAGATTTGCAGGATTGATGCGCGCCCTGAAAAAGCGCACTCCCCAGTGCACATGCGGGCCGGTGGCGCGTCCTGTCTGGCCAACATGACCAACAAGCTGCCCCGTCCTGACCCACTGGCCCTGCTTTACCGTAAAATCATGCAAATGCGACAACACCGAGACCAGCCCGTTGCCATGACCGATCACCACGGTATTGCCGTTGAGATACATAGCCTCGCGCAACAACACCTTGCCCGCAAGCGGAGTAAATATCGGCGTGCCTTCCGGTGCCGCAATATCCAGCCCCGAATGAGGCGAGCGCGGCTGACCGTTAACATAACGCTGCGCGCCAAACGGTGTCGAAATCACGCCGTCCACCGGCATGCCATGCATGACAATCGCCGGATCAGCCGCAACATGCATGTCATAGGTATGCAGGATGGCACGCTGATCATGACGAATCTGCTTCAGTGTAGCGGCATCAAATTCAGCCATGTTTTTCTTCACCGTAATGCGTGAAACACGAAACTTGCCCGCTTTTACCCGCAACACATCCTGTGCATCGGACCACTGAATCGTGTATTCACCCGGTCTGGTTTTCAGGTCAACGCCAATCCAGCCCCGCCAATGCCCGTCTGCCAGCGCCTGCACCGGCCAGTTGCGACCAAAGCACTGCAATCGCGGCTGTGCCGCTGACCGATGTTCAAGCGTGACAACATCACCCTGCACAGCCGTCCACACCGTCGCCTGCGCCACAGCAGCGGAAAACAAAGCAAACAACAGCAATGCCGCACACGGCAAAAAACGACGTGGCAGTGACATGAAATGAAATGCTGCCACCCTAAAACGCTCCGCCATCCTGCTTGCCCGGCAGGTAATAACTGGGTGTCAAAAAGCGCAACAAATTGGCAAAACGGCGATATGACTGATGCTGATGCGCGCTTTTCGTCCTGATCTGGCGCAGACTATCGTCGAACATACGGTCAATATATTCACGGTTGATCTGTTTTTTACGCGCTTCGGAATCAAACAGGGTATGAATATGCGCCAGTTCACCGCCATCCAGCCAGATACCGGCGCAGGCCGGACATTCGTCGATCTTCACTTCGCGTTTGAGTGAAAAAAAGTGCTGCATCATCAGCGGGCCATGCTGGCATCGCGGGCATCTGCGCCGTGCCGCCACTGGCTGCAACGAAGCATCACGCACCACCGCCTGCAACAAGGCATCAGCCTCCCTCGGTTCATCAAACTTTTTGAACTCATACTGGTCAAACCAGATGCCACCACAACCACCCTGGCAGACTTCCAGTTCCAC
>JALSZZ010000196.1 GCA_027075825.1 Mariprofundaceae bacterium
CAGGCAGAACTATCTCAATCTCTTCTCCTTGTGGCATAACATGCCTCCTTTTGCTCGCGGCAAACGCCGGGGGCAAAGCCCTTATCAACACGCAGGCATCGATCTGGGCTCCGATGATTGGCTGACCCTGCTCGGCTATCCTCCGGCTGTTTGACGCCCTTCCATCCAAACGCTTCCTATATCCGGCCCGTTTTGGACTGGCTCTTCTTGCTTGCTTGTCATTGGGATTCCTGTTTCTTCAATTGTCAAGGTACAAGTCAGTCGATCTGAACCATGCCCGTTTTCCTTATGCATATATAGCCGATGGTGAGGGAGGATTGCGTATCGTTGATGTTTCCGATTCCAAGAATCCGCGTGTCGTAGGCACATATGATACCCCAGGTCGAGCTTTTGGCATTGATATCAAAGGCTCCTACGCGTACGTCGCTGACGACACAGGCGGCTTGCGAGTTGTGGAGGTCTCAGCCCCTGAGCATCCCGTCGAAGTAGGACATCTGAACATACCGGGAAAAGCGCGTGATGTCTCTGTCGTGTGGCCGTACGCTTTTCTCGTGGACTGGGATTATGGATTGCGAGTCATCGACATTTCCGATTCTGCTTCGCCCCGGGAAGTAGGCGCTACGCCACCGTTGGGAAGCCCGACAGCCATAGCTATTCAAGGCCATTATGCTTACCTTGTTAGCTGGACGAACAGAACGCTTCATGTGGTGGACATTTCGGACCCGACCCACCCCGAAGAAGTGAGCGTTCTTGCCCTCTCCTCTGCGTGGGAGACTATTTACGATGTAACATTGAACGGGTCGCATGCCTATGTTGCCACAGAACAGGCCGGCGTAATGATTGTGGATGTTTCCAATCCCTCGCAACCAGTTGAGATCGGGCGTTATGACACGCCGGGTTATGCAACTGGGATGGATGTGGATGGACGCTATCTCTACGTAGCCGATTGGCTGAATGGCTTGTTCGTTTTGCGACTGGACTACCGTTAACGTTATCCACTCGTGGTAGCCGATGTACGAGATACCAGATACCAGATGTTAGTCGAAGTGCACGAGGTAGATGTTTATGTGACCACCTCGGCGACCATCGTAGTGATGTGGCACTTGCGCAGAATTAACCCGAATCCCAATGGAGAGACAGTATGAACCCTGGCTACGAAACATACTTTGATATGAATAGGGACAGCATCATCAACGTATTAGACGTTCTGAACATATCCGCCCAATTTGGCCAAACCTGCCCGTGAAGACACCGCCCCGACGCCTTATCGAAATAAAAGGAGCTCGAACCATGAAATCCTCCCCATATTTCTCTTCATTTCCTCGCTGGTCAACCATCGCTTCCCTGCTAGGAGTGCTCATACTGCTCGCATTGGGCTTGTTCTTGGCCCTGCACAGTGAGGCCGAAATCGCCCGCGCCCAAACCGGCCCTGCCATCAGCATGGCTCCCGCAGCCCTCGGCCAGACGCAGGTTGCAGTTGCCATCACCGGCACGAATCTGCCCGACACCGGCGGCTTTGAGTTCGATCTGATCAGCGATCCGGCGGTGGCCCAACCCGTCACTGGCGCGCTCGGCAGTCTTCTGAACAGCGCCGGTGGGTCCACCGGTCTTCTTGGCCCCCAGACCCAACCCCTCAGCGGCACCCTAGGCCTCGGCGGCTACGTCTACAACGCTCCCGCCGCCCCCAGCGGTGATGACGTCCTTGCCACTGTCGACTTGGATATTGTAGGGGAGGGCATCTCTCGCCTCACGCTCACCAACGCTATTTTTGCCTCACCCGCCGCCACCGCGTATGATGTCATGGTCACTGATGGAGCGCTCCAGGCGCAGCATTTGCAACTCGGCTGGCAAATGGTGGGCGTTTGCGTGGATGCCAGCGCTCAAGGCGTCAAGACAGCCCTGGCAAGCGTTGATGGGAGGTATCAACGCGTTTTGGGCGCAGAGGGCTCCTATGTCGTTGGCCTTCCAGAGAATTTCAATACGTTACATGCACTGGCCCCGGGCAAGAACTACTGGATATATGCCTCTCAGGCTGGAAACCTGAATCTGTTAGGCAATTGGTGGCCTCCCGATACGCCCCAGGCGCTTGAAGCGGGTTGGAATTGGGTTGGCTATTGCAATACTCAGCCCCTACCCGTAACGCAGGCCCTGGCCTCCATCGAGGGCAGCTACACCCGGGTCATCGGCGACGATGGCAGCTTTGTCACCACATTACCGCCATCCTTCAACACGCTGAAGAGCATGGAGCCGGGCAAGGGCTATCTCATCTACATGACCGAACCCGCCACACTCACCTATCCCGGCCCGGCCGCCGCGCAGCAAACATTCCCTCCGCAGATGATCTCCGACACCGCCCTCTGCCCCGATCTCATCCGCACGCCCTGGTTCAGCGAGATATACGGCCAGCTCGACCCCATGGCCGCGGGGCTGGTGCTACGGGCGGTGGATGGAGATGGCCGCGTCGCGGGCTGTGCCCAGGTGCTGTCCGACGGCAGTTATGGATTGATGCGGCTGTATGGCGGGGAGGACGAAGCGCTCTCGGGCCTGCGCTTCCACTTGGGCGAGGCTATCCTGCCCGCGCCGCCCGAGTTTCGCTGGTCGCCTGAGCACGAGCTCATGCGCCTGGATTTCGATGACATGCCCCTGCCTGGATCGGGCGGCGTCAGAATTTGGCTGCCGCTCATCGGACGGTAATCAGTGCATTGTCAAAAGCGGCGTTGTCCGGGTTTTTCCCGCCTTTCGAGATCTCGCACACCTCGAA
>JALSZZ010000197.1 GCA_027075825.1 Mariprofundaceae bacterium
GGATACCAGCGTTTATTTCTTGTTGTCATCCACAATCTCAGCATCAACAACATCGGCATCTTTGCCTTTGTCGGAAGATGCCTGTGCATCAGCCGCATCCGCTGCGCCGCCATCCTTGCCGGCAGCAGCCTCTGCCTGCATCTTCTGATAAATCACCTCGCCCAGTTTCTGCGAGCGCTCTGCCAGCGTTTCCTCGGCCTTTTTGATGGCTTCCACATCACTGCCTTCCAGGGCTTTCTTCAGGCCATCCAGCGCCTCTTCAATCGACTTGCGGGTTGCTTCATCCACCGCATCGCCATGCTCTTTCAGTGATTTTTCCGTGCTGTAAACCAGTTGATCGGCATGGTTGCGGGTCTCGATCTCCTCCTTGCGCTTCCGATCCTCATCGGCGTGCGCCTCGGCATCTTTCTTCATCTGCTCGATTTCGTCTTCGCTAAGGCCGGAACCGGACTCAATGCGGATGGACGTTTCCTTGCCCGTTCCCTTATCTTTGGCGTGAACATGCAGGATACCATTGGCATCAATATCAAAGGTGACCTCAATCTGAGGTACGCCACGCGGTGCCGGCGCGATGCCTTCGAGATTGAACAGCCCCAGTTGCTTGTTGGCAGAGAAAATCTCACGTTCGCCCTGAGCTACCTTGATGGTCACTGCTGTCTGGTTGTCCGCAGCCGTGGTATAAGTCTGGCTCTTCTTGGTCGGGATGGTGGTATTGCGTTCAATGATCTTGTTGAACAGGCCACCTTCGACTTCAATACCCAGTGACAGCGGCGTAACATCCAGCAGCAGTACATCGGTCACATCACCTGTCAGCACTGCGCCCTGAATGGCTGCGCCAATGGCCACCACTTCATCAGGGTTTACGCCTTTATGTGGTTCACGGCCAAAGAACTCCTTCACCTTTTGCTGTACCAGCGGCATACGGGTCTGGCCACCGACCAGTACCACTTCATCAATATCGGAAGCAGATACGCCCGCATCGCGCAAAGCTGCACGGCATGGCTCCAGTGAGCCATCGACCAGATCAGCGACCAGCGATTCAAATTTGGCGCGGCTGATCTTCACCAGCAAATGTTTGGGACCAGAGGCATCAGCCGTGATAAACGGCAGGTTGACTTCCGTCTGCTGCGAGGAAGAAAGTTCGATCTTGGCCTTTTCTGCGGCTTCTTTCAGGCGTTGCAGGGCAAGCTTGTCCTTCGTCAGGTCAACACCCTGTTCTTTCTGGAATTCTTCCGCCAGGTATTTGATCAGCACCTGATCGAAATCTTCACCACCAAGGAAGGTATCGCCATTGGTCGCCTTGACTTCAAAGACACCATCGCCGATTTCCAGGATGGAAATATCAAATGTGCCACCGCCAAGGTCGTAAACGGCAATCAGCTTGCTGTCTTCGGTTTTATCCAGACCATAAGCCAGCGCTGCGGCAGTCGGTTCGTTGACAATACGCAACACATTCAGACCGGCAATAGCGCCGGCATCCTTGGTCGCCTGACGCTGTGAGTCATTAAAATAAGCCGGTACAGTGATCACCGCATCGGTCACGCTTTCACCCAGGTAATCTTCTGCTGTTTGCTTCATCTTCTGCAAGACAATCGCGCTGATTTCCTGCGGGCTGCTCTTCTTGCCATCAACTTCGACCCAGGCATCGCCGTTGTCAGCGGCAACGATCGGGTAAGACACCAGTTCACGGTGATGCGCTGTTTCCTTGGAGTCGAACTTGCGACCGATCAGGCGCTTGACGGCATAAAAGGTCTTGTCGGGGTTGGTGACCATCTGACGCTTTGCCGGACTGCCGACCAGACGCTCGTCAGCGGTATAAGCTACCACGGACGGGGTGGTATTATCCCCTTCGCTGTTGGCAATCACTTTATGACTGCCGCCTTCCATAATGGCGACGCATGAGTTGGTGGTTCCCAGGTCAATGCCAATGACTTTTGCCATCTTTTTCTACTCCTTCAGATCAACCGGCGCAGATGCGCACCGCAAATTTCGTTCCCCTCTTCTATGGGGCCACGCGCTGATGTTTTCAAGCCCCGGCAGTGCTGAGTGCGGCCAGTCCATGTCGCAGGCGGCGCAGGCAGCAGTCCTTGCCCAGCAGTTCCAGTGTTATGTCAATAGGGGGTGAAACAGGCACGCCAGCCAGCAGAATGCGTAAGGGTTGCGCCAGCTTGCCCATGCCAATGTAGTGCTGCTGACATATATCGGCAATCGCCTGATGCAGGGCATCCCGCTGCCACACAGGCATTGCCTCGGCAACGGCAATAAAAGCCTCAAGCAAGGCGGGCGTGCCTTCCTTGAAGTGTTTTTTCACGGCTTTTTCATCGTAAGACGAAGGATCGAAATAAAACATTCTGGCGTTATTTGCCAGCTCCAGCAGATTTTTGCTGCGCTCTTGCAATGCCTGTACCACAGCCTCCGGCACTGGCCTGGCCGTTGCTGCATCCAGCCCCAGCCGTACCACCATATCCTTAGCTAATGCAGTGGGTTTGGCATGATGCAGATGGTGGGCATTCAGCCAGTCCAGCTTGCGCTGATCAAAGCGGGCGGCTGATGCCCCGACTTGCGTCAGATCAAACAATGCCACCAGCTGCGCCATGGTGAAGACTTCTTCATCGCCATGCGACCAGCCCAGCCGTGCCAGGTAGTTCACCACTGCTTCAGGCAAATATCCCTGTTCACGGTATTCAGTAATGGCCACCGCGCCGTGACGTTTGGACATCTTGGCGCCATCCGGGCCATGAATCAGCGGAATATGCGCAA
>JALSZZ010000198.1 GCA_027075825.1 Mariprofundaceae bacterium
GCCGTGAGACAAAAGATGGCGCGGCGAAAAAGAGAACCCTCGAGCCCAAGCGTTCGACCGAACGCCGGGCGGCCAGCCCGCCCCGTCGGAGGCATGAGCGCAAGCGAATTAGCCGTGAGACAAAAAATGGTGCGGGCGGTGGGACTCGAACCCACACGGGGCTGCGCCCCTTCAGATTTTAAGTAATCCTATGCGGTATCTTTTGTGATCTGATACGCCTTATAGTGGCATGCAAGGCCATACAAACACGACATAATTCTCCTACTGCGCCTCAATGCGACCTGAGGCGATCTAATCGGAACCGGGCCCGAGTTCGGGCTAAATGCCGGATTACATAGGAGAAACGCCTCATGGCAACCAAACTCACACAAAGCGTGGTGGACAAAATCCGCCATGACCAAGAAGCAGGCGCGCAGGTATATGACGCTGCCGTCAGTGGCCTTCGTATCGTAGTTGGCAAGAAAAGCGCCAGCTACAAACTTGTGGGCCGGATCAATGACGGCACAGACCGCTATATTTCCATCGTCGTTGGCCGAACCGATGAGGTGTCGCTGAAATCGGCCCGAGAACGCGCTCAGGAGCTTCGCACGGTACTTCGTCGCGGCGAAGACCCGAGAGCGCCCAAGAAGGCGATACCGAACCTGAGAGACGTTGCAGACAGTTACTTCTCGACACGTGGTCTGGAACTTAGCCCCCGGACCTTGGCTTGGTACAAACAGAAGGTCGAAGGCCCGCTTTCAACATTGAAGAAAATCCCGGTGGATCGGATTGATCGTGCCACTGTGCGGGCTTTGCATGAGAAGCTCACACGCAAGTCGGGGCCCTGTGGTGCCAACGGAGCAATGAGGGTCCTGAAGCTGCTCATCAATGACGCAGCACGAACCCACGATCTGCCGCCTAATCCGGTGACACGTGGCGTTCGCATGAACCAAGAGAGACCGAGGGATTGGGCAGTTGGACCGGATGACATGCCCCTGCTCTGGAAACAGCTGGATACTTTGGAAGATCGTGTGCGTCGTGGCTGTTGGCTGACCATGCTGCTGACGGGCCTTCGCTCAGGTGATGCACGTTCAATGAAATGGGAGCATCTGGATCAGGACGGGGTTCTGACAGTGCCGTCACCGAAAGGTGGTGAGGCCAAAGCCTTCAAACTGCCCCTGCCCCGGTTTCTCATTCAGGAATTGGGCGAAGTGCGTGATCTGACACGACCGCTGGAAAGCCCTTATGCCTTTCCCTCTTCAACCTCGAAGAGTGGGCATATCGAGTATCTGACGCGGACCCAGGGGTTTCCCTACGCCCCTCATCAGATGCGGCACACCTATCGGACACACGCGATGGAGGCTGGGGTGGATTTTCAGACGGTGACGCTGTTGCTGAACCACGCCAATCCACATGTATCGTTCAACTATGTGACGCGGGCACATCTGCTCGGGCACATGCGGGAGGCGCAGGAGGCTGTTTGTGAACGATTGACTTCTTTTCGGTCATGAAGCCCACAACACTATTGGATGAATATTTTTCTTTGCCTTGAAACGACGACACGTCTAACTTGATCAAGGCGAAAGGATGAATATGTCTAGTTGGTATACACAGAGCTGTAACGATTGCGGCGATGAAATGCACATTCACGAGGACTGGGACAATCCTCCTTCGATTTGCAAATCGTGCAAATCTGCTCAATGGTACGAAGTAAGTTGTGGGAATTGCGGGACATCTATCTCCGCACATAAAGACTGGGACACCCCACCAAAATACTGCAATAGTTGCAAAGAAGCAAATGCGGCCCAGTGGTATGAAATCAGCTGCCAAAGTTGCGGAACCACAATTAGTGCGCGGCATGATTGGGATAACCCACCAAAATACTGTAAATCATGCAAAGCGGCCAACAATGCGCAGTGGTATAAAATCAGTTGTCAAAGCTGTGGCGCATCAATCGATGCACGACACGATTGGGATAACCCACCCAAATTCTGCAAGTCATGCAAAGCAGCCAACAACGCGCAATGGTATAAAGTCAGTTGCCAAGGGTGTGGAATTTCGATTGATGCTCGCCATGATTGGGATAAACCACCCAAATTCTGTAAGAGTTGCAAAGCATCGAATGCAGCGCAATGGTATAAAGTCAGTTGTCAAAGCTGTGGCACATCAACCGATGCGCGACACGATTGGGATCATCCACCAAAATATTGTAAAGAATGTAAAAAACTATATCCCAAAAGGGAAGTTGCGTGCAAACAATGCGGCGCATCAATTAAAGTTTCAACAGCTCACCAAATAAAATGTGCGAAAAATGGATGGGATTTACCCGTACGCTGTGAGCAATGTAAACACGACGCACTATTGATTAAGGGGGCAATAGGAGCTGCGCGAGATGCATTCAATTTCGCCATAGACGTGGAAATCGAACAGCGAGGTATAATCTTCACTGACAAAGTTGCTGTAATCCGTCGCCGAAAAGATGGTGAGACGGTTGCAGAAATCACAATGGATGAAAAGGGTCTGTTTATTACTGAGCGAGTAGCGACTACCAAAGACCTGAAAACAGGTATAGTAATTACCGAGACTAGAGACGAGCAGAAAGGCATCATTTTCCCTGAACGCGCCGCCCGATCATACGAAAAGACAACCGGAAAACGAACGCATGAAACAACAAATCAAGAAAAGGGGATAATTTTCAAACAAAAATATGCGAAAACTGAAAACCTGGAAACTGGCAATATTTCTGAAACCAAAA
>JALSZZ010000199.1 GCA_027075825.1 Mariprofundaceae bacterium
CCGCAACTGGTGTTCTGGGCCAAGCGACAAATTGATGGTGACTCCCATTTTTATGTGCAGGTATCCACGAATGGCGGCATAAGCTGGGCAAACCTGTACGACCAGAGCAACTGGTGGCCGAATCCTGCTTACTGGTCACGTTTGCAGTTTGATTTAAGCGCTTATGCCAACAGCAACAAGGTGCTGATTCGTTTTCAGCTTTACACCAACGGCTGGAACGACACGCTGTTGATCGATGATGTACGGATTGCTGATGCCCCTGCCGATGTGGTGCAGACGCAACCGGTAGTGCATGCGGCGAATCCGCAGAATGCGGCTGATCTGCGCTGGACGCAGACGGTGAATCCCTACGACTTCCAGGCTTATGAAATCCGGCGCAGCACCAGTGCTGGCGTGAACCGTTCATCGACGCTGGTGGCAACGATTACCGATCCTTATACCACCAGTTATGTGGACAACACGCTGAATCCGGGCATCACCTATTATTACAAGGTGTTCGTGCTGGAAAACATCCCGAACAGCACGCTGGTCAGTCCGGGATCGAACGAGATGGTGGTAACAACATCCGATTTCAGCAACAGCATAACGCATCGTTCAACGTATCCTTTTGTCGATGTTGTGGATGCCTACTCTGTTGATGCCAATAGCACATCATGGTCGTGGCAGCAGCCGTGGGGGCTGGACACCGGACTGGATCACACCGGCAATCCGGCGGGCGTGTTCTGGAGTGATTCGCCAGGTGTGGGGGTGAACTATGCTGCTGATGCCAATACATCACTGACGCTGAATCTTGATCTGACCCTGGCCTCGCGTCCGATCCTGAGTTTCTGGCAGCGCTATAACACGGAAGTGCAATACGACTGGGGGCTGGTCGAAGTATCCACCAACGGAGGGACAAGCTGGACGACAGTGCACACCACCAACGGCAACTCATCAGCCGCCTGGGAGCAGGTGAAGGTGGATCTCAGCGCCTTTGCCAAACGTCCGGTTATGCTGCGCTTCCGCTTTGATTCCAATGGCCCGGGGACTGAAGCCGATGGCTGGCAGGTTGATGATATCTCGGTTGCCGAGCAAACAGCAGGCAGCACTGCCTATCCGTTCAGCGACAGCTTTGATACCTATAGTTCGCTGATAAACAACTGGGTCACCGGCAATGATGCCGGTGGCGTGCATTTTAGCACTGTCGATGGCCATGGTCTGCCGCCAGGGGCGGCGGCATTCCCGTGGAACACAGCCACGCATCAGGCAGCGGGTGCCTGGGAACATATTGATATGACCCTGGCGCACCCCATCGACCTGACAGTGGCCAACAAGCCGCAACTGGTGTTCTGGGTCAAGCGACAAATTGAATATGACTCCCATTTTTATGTGCAGGTATCCACGAATGGCGGCATAAGCTGGGCAAACCTGTACGACCAGAGCAACTGGTGGCCGAATCCTGCTTCCTGGTCACGCCTGCAGTTTGATTTAAGCGCTTATGCCAACAGCAACAAGGTGCTGGTTCGCTTTCAGCTTTACACCAACGGCTGGAACGACACGCTGTTGATCGATGATGTACGAATTACTGATGCCCCTGCCGATGTGGTGCCGACGCAACCGGTAGTGCATGCGGCGAATCCACAGAATGCGGCCGATCTGCGCTGGACGCAGACGGTGGATCCCTACAACTTCCAGGCTTATGAGATCCGGCGCAGCACCAGTTCTGGCGTAAGCCGTTCATCGACGCTGGTGGCAACGATTACCGACCCTTATACTACCAGCTATGTGGACAGCAGTTTAACGCCCGGTGTGACCTACTATTATCGGATATTTGTGCTGGAGAATCTGGGCGCCAACAGCAGCATCGCCAGTCCTGGCAATAATGAGATGGTCGTAACAGCAGCCAACTTCTCGACGGATCCGACGCATATCGTCACCGTGCCGTTCAACGATCCGGTGGATGTATATTCCCTTTCCTCACCGCAAACACCGTGGACGGCTTTCCAGCCGTGGGCAATTGACCGGGGCATGGATCACACAGGCGATCCCTATGGTCAGTTCTGGAGCGATTCACCGCAGATGTTTAATTATGCCAATAATATGGACACATCGTTGCAGTTCCATGTGAATACACTGAACAGCCAGCGGCCCATACTGCGCTTCTGGGAGCGTTATCAGCTACAGTGGAATGCCGACTTTGGTTATGTGGAGGTTTCCACCGATGGCGGACAAAGCTGGCACATGGTGCATCATGTCACTGGCGGCAACTTCGGCAGCTGGCAGCAGGTGGATGTTGATTTAACGCCATGGATTAGCGCTGATATGCGCATCCGTTTCCGCCTGGTAAGCGATGGCAACACCGTGTACAATGGCTGGGATATTGATGACGTATCCATTCTGGAACAGGTCGGCGGCAATACAGCCTATCCGTTCTACGACGATTTCAGCACCACCACCAGTATCAGCAGCAACTGGATCAGCGGTCAGCCGGAAGGCTTCTACCGCTCGATTGCCACGGCTGATAATCACAGCGGCACACAGCTTGGCGGCGTGCATTACAATATGGACAAGGACAGGATTTATGATGGCTGGAAGAACCAGGCCATCCTGACACTGGCTAAGCCCGTTGATCTGACGCAATCGGTTAATCCGCAATGGGATTTCTGGTACAAGGTGAAAACCTATCGCTGGGATAGCAGTCATGGCATATTGCACGCGCAGGTTTCCGTGAACAATGGCCGTACCTGGAGCAACGTATGGAACAGTGGCCAGGATTATTCCGGTACATGGAAGCATGCGGCGCTGGATTTATCGCCCTACAAGCTGGCCTCGCAGGTGCTGGTGCGCTTTGTTGACTGGAATTATTACGGCGGTAGTAGCGGCTCTTTTTACAGCATTGACGAGGTTCGCATTGGTGAGAACCCGAATATCCCCCGTATCATCAGTATTGCTTCCGGTGATGCGCAAGTCGGTCAGCGCGGACAGCCGCTGGCGCAGCCGATGACCGTGCGGGTGATCGATAGCAACAGTATTCCGCAGGCCAGCGTGCAGGTGGATTTCTATGTGCAGACGGGTCAGGGAACGGTATCGCCTTACAGCATGCTAACGGATGCTGCCGGCCTGGCTTCCACCACGCTGACGCTGGATCCCTACAATATGAGCAATCAGGTGAGCGCCACGATCCATGGCACAACGCAGCAGGTGGTATTCAACGCCAGCGGTTACACGCCGGGGCAGCCCGTGCATTTGCTGAAGGCCGGTGGCGATCAGCAGGCGGCGGATGTGTACACCCAGACGGCCAATCCGCTAAGCGTGCGGGTGACCGATATCAACGGCAACGGCATTATCGCTGTGCGGGTGGATTTTGCCACCATCAGCGGCACGGCTACACCGCTGGATCCCTATGTGTTCACCGATGCCTATGGCTATGCCAGAACCATGCTGACCATGAGCGCCACGACAGGCATCAGCACCATCCATGCGACAGCTTCCGGCCTTGTTGGTTCGCCGATCGCCTTTACGGCTACTGCTGTATTGCCAGGTGGCGTGCCGGGGGATACCGATGGTGATGGCATGCCGGATGCGTGGGAAACAGCGCACGCGCTGAATCCACTGGATGCCGCTGATGCCGCCTCAGATGCCGATAATGACGGTCTGAACAATCTGGCCGAATACGGCTACGCCACCGATCCGCACAATGCCGACAGCGATGGCGATGGCATGCCGGATGGCTGGGAAATCGCTTATGGCCTGAATCCCTTAAGCCCGCTGGATGCGAATCAGGATGCCAATGGCAATGGCATCAGCAATCTCGCCGAATACCTTGCCGGTACCATCCCCATGCATTTGCCGCATTTCGCCACACCGGCAAACAGCCCGACCTGGGCGGATGTGTTCGGTCAGGTCAGCATTGATGGTGTGCCTGCCCCGGCAGGCAGCGAGGTGGCGGTGTACGATCCTTATGGCGTGATGTGTGGTCGCGTTACGGTCAATACTGCCGGGCAATACGGCTTCCTGCATTGCTATGGCGATGACCCGGCTACGCCGAATGTGGATGAAGGTGCAATGCCGGGCGATATCCTGAGTTTCCGTATCTGGGATGCGGTACATGCGGTGGAACTTTCGGCTTCAACGTCTGTACCAGCGATCTGGACCATGGATGGCGCGGTGCTGAATGTGAATCTCAACGCCAGTGCGGCGCAAAGCATTCCGCTGCATGTCGGCTGGAACCTGGTGAGCTTCTCGGTGAAAACAGCCTTCTACACCGGCGCTGCGCCCACCGTGGCCTTGCTACCGGGAACGAATTTGCAACAGGTAGCCAGTATTGGCGATGTCTTTGCTTCGCTGACGGACAGCTACGGTAATCCGCTGTACGATGCCGTGCGCAGTTTCGACGTGACGGGGGCGCATACCTACGATCCGGCGCTGCCGACGTTCAGCGATTTGCGCTATGTGGCCGGTGGCTATGGCTACTGGATTCACATGACACAGGCAGCGAACTGGCAGGTCAACGGCGTGCGTGCTGCCGCCGGTGATACACTGGCGCTGTCAAGCGGCTGGAATCTGGTGGGCTACTGGAAGCCGGACGTGCAATATACTGGCGTGCAACCGACGGTAAGTTTCCCACCAGACGTGGCGACGTACAGCTTGCTGACGGTGATGGATGATGCACTGGTATCTGTGGCTAACAAATATGCCGTTGTTCGTTCGCACGATATCAATGGCGCGCATACCTACGATCCGGCGCTGCCGACGTTCAGCGACCTGCGTTACGCCGGGCCTGGCTACGGTTACTGGATCAAGATGAAACAGCCTGGCACACTGGCGTGGTAGCCATGGTATCAGGCACAGGAGGTTGACGATGAAGGTATGGAAAACATGGCTGATGATGATGTGTGCCGCCACACTGGCGGCATGCGGTGGTTCAGCATCCAATACAGCGACGGGCAGCGTTGCGGTGGTGCCTTCACCTGCTGTCGGCGCGGTGCTGGCCACGCCGCAAAGCATGGATGTGTTTGGCACGCTGCCAGCGGCTCGTATGGGTGATGTGGTTGATGTGTTTGACGCTCAGGGCATACGCTGCGGCACATTCACGGTGAGCGTGGCCGGGCAATACGGCTTTCTCCATGTCTATGGTGATGACCCGACAACGCCTGCAGACGAGGGCGCGACAGTTGGCGATAGCCTGAGCTTCAGTCTGAATGGTCAGCCACTGACGGTAGCGAATGGCCAGACAGTACGCTGGCTGGGTGATCGCACGCGTCAGCGGGTGGATTTCTAGGCTATGCGCTGGCTGTTGTTGCTGCTGACATTATGCCTGCCAGTAAGTTTACCGGCAGCAACCGGGCATTTTCCTGCGCCGGTGACAACGCCGAAGCTCGCTGACTTTATCGGCACGCTGAGCATTGGCGGTCAGGCGGCGCAAGTCGGCGATGAAATCGCGTTTTTTGATCCGCAAGGCGTGCTATGTGGCGTATTTCGCATCACCGACCCTTATGGCAGTTATGGCATATTGCATGTTTATGGCGATGATCCGCTAACGCCGAATGTGGATGAAGGCGCGGTAGCTGGTGATGTGCTGAGTATTCGCGTCTGGGATGCCAGTCTGGCAACAGAATGGTCAGCTACCTCCGTCAGGCTGACAGCAGCGACACCACAAGGATCGTTTGCCGCCTCGCCCGTGCCGCCACAATGGCAGGATCAGGCAGCGTATGCGCTCGATATTGCCGTTAGCGGCACGCACTTTGCTGCGCCGGTAAGCACGCCGTTGGTTAGCGATTTTATTGGCACCCTGAGCATTAACGGACTACCGGCGCAGCCGGGCGATGAATTAGCCGCCTTCGATCCTTATGGTGTGCTTGCCGGTCGCTTTGTTGTTACACAGGCTGGTCAGTATGGTATTTTGCACGTCTATGGTGATGATCCGGCAACGCCGAACGTCGATGAAGGCGCATTACCTGGCGATACACTGAGTTTTCGTGTATGGGATCAAAGCCTGCAACTGGAATACCCTGCCAGCGCCGTCTCGCTGAGCGCTGGCACGTCGGCAGGTTTTTTTATCGCCTCTGTGCTGCCGCCACGATGGCAGGATCAAAGCGCTTTTGCGCTGAATATCGCCGCCATGATCCAGGCGAAACTGGATATTGATGGTGATGGCCAGGCACTTGCAGCTACCGATGGCGTGTTGATTCAGCGTTATTTGTTTGGTTTTCGCGGCAATCCATTGATCACCGGGGCGCTGGGAGCAGCGGCTACGCGCACCAGCGCTGCCGCCATTGAAAGCTATTTGCAAACAAATCGCTGGCTGCTGGATACCGATGGCAATGGCCTGACCGATGCCCTGAGCGATGGCATCCTGATTCGCCGTTTCCTGAGTGGCTTTACCTCTGCTGCACTGACGGACAAAGCGCTCGCACCGGATGCTGTGCGGACATTACCGACGGATGTCTATAGCTATTTGCAGGCGCTGATGCCGTGATGCGCAGCTTTTGCTGTTTCTCCCCATGCCTGGCACTGTTGCTTGCTTTGTGGCTACCTCTGGCCTTGCCCTCCGCTGCCATGGCCGCGCACTTCCCGCCGCCGACGGCAACCAGCCAGTGGGCTGATTTTATTGGCTCAGGCCAGCTGCAGGCAGGTGACGAGGTGGCATTTTTTGATCCGCAGGGCGTGCTGTGCGGCTTGTTCACCGTCACCATAGCCGGGCAATATGGTGTGCTGCATGTTTATGCTGATGATCCCCTAACCCCCAGTGTAGATGAAGGTGCATCCAACGGGGATCTGTTAAGCGTGCGTATCTGGGATGCCCGGGCCATGCGTGAATATGCCGGTTCTGCGGTGCTGTTAACCCCGGGGACAGCGATCGGCAGTTTTGTTGCCGCATCTGCACCACCGATATGGACGGCCAATGCCAGTTATGTGCTGAATATCGCCGCGCAGCAGGCCATACAGCAGACATACAGGCTGACAACTGGCTGGAACCTTGTCAGCTTTCCCATGCAGCTGACAGCCAACACCCCCGCAGATCTGGAGCTGGCAATTCGCCTGGCTGGCGGTGTACTGGAATCGGTCTGGTTCTACGACCCCTTGTCGCAAAACTGGCATCATTATTCTTCCCTGAATCCGCAGGCTGCCAGTCTGCGTCTGCTGGAACCCGGTATTGGCTATTGGCTTAAGCTGAGCACGGGCACCAGTCTCACCTTGTCGGGTACGTCAGTCACCAATATCACGCCGTCTCTGCAAGCGGGTTGGAATCTTGTTGGAGTCAGTCAAACGGTGAACAATATCAATGACTGGCTGACGCAACATGGGGCGAGTTCCGTATGGTCTTATCGTGGCGGCAGCTGGCACAGTTTTCATTCCACCACACCTGCTTACCTTAATTCACTGCAATCACTGACACCGGGTTCCGGCTACTACCTTAAGCGCTGATTCGCTGTATCTGAAATTTTGTCATTGCTCTGACTGCTTGCCCAGGCCCGGATTGCAGCCTAGGCTTGGGCAATGGCACTGAATGAACGCGAACTGTTGCTGGTTTACGAACGTCTGAATGAGATCTTCAGAGAGGATATTCGTATTTCCCGGCCGCTGGTGCAAATGTTGCGTCAGGCAGGTAAGGATCGCGAAGCCAGCGAGATTGCCTTTCTTACTGCACAACGCATGATTTCGAGTCAGCGTTCGGAGAGTGCCCTGGGCTTTCTTGAAATGTGTCGGCAAATCGGCCACCCATCTGAGGATGAGATCAATTCCCTGATGGTCATTGCCGAACTGACGGGCGAAGATTCAGAGACCCGGGGGAATAGCAGCGTGTTTCCGCTTGTCAGCCAGTTGTCTGATCAGGAAAGCATGGATTTTATCGCTCATGGCGATTTGCGACGCTTTAACGTCGGCGAGACAGTGCTTGAGCAGGATGAGGTCAGCGACAGCTTTTATCTGATTCTTGACGGGCGAGTGCATATTCATATGCATTCGGGCAACAGTGAACTGAGCCTGAATCAGCTCGGCCCGGGGGATTTTTTTGGTGAATTCGCCAGTATTTATCACCTGCCGCGTTCGGCAACAGCGACGACGCTAACACCTTGTTTGTTGCTGGAACTGTCTGAAGAAGACATTCAGAAGCTGATGCAGGCCTCGCCGCTGGCGGGTGAATATTTATTGAATATCGTCAGACAGCGTATGGTGTACTCCATGAGTTGCGGTCATCCTGCGCTTGCTGATATCGCGGAAATTGACCGTGAGTGGATGGCAAAGAAGTCATCCATTTATGAATTTTCATCGCAGCAGCAGCTTCAGGCGGACAGCCTGCCTGAAGGACAGTGGGCTATTGTTTTCATCGGCGCATTTGAACGAAAGAAAGAAACAGGCGAGACGAAACGGTTTGAGGCTGGCGAGATGTTTTCTACTACCCTGCCTGCGGAAGAAACCTGGCAGGCATGTGGGCGAACATTTGTTTATTGTCTGTCTGCGGATGTATTTGCTTCTTTTTGCAATGCCTATGTGCCGTTCGAGGAATGGGTGCAATCACATGTGGAAGGCGCACCCGCACCGATTGGAATATCGGGTTAATTTTATCCTTCTGCCAGACAGGGGGAATTTTTTGCTGTTCAGGGGGACTGAATTGTGCTTGCAGGTGATAGCTCTTGTGACTACAGTGCGCTGCAGAGGTGGCGTATGAAGTGTATTATTTCATTTATTCTGGCTTTTTGTCTCCCCGCAGTGGTGAGTGCGGCAGACTTTTCCACAGGTGATGCAGCCAAAGGCAAGGCCATTTATGATCAGATTTGTGTGCATTGTCATCATTTGACTGATGAGACAAGCGCCGTAGGTGCGCCTGGCTTCAAGGGTGTGACCAGGAGACGCACGCTGGAATGGATCAATGAATGGATTTCCGGACCCGAAGCCTTCGTCAAAAAAGATGCCGCAGCCAAAGAGCTGGTCAAAGGCAAGCCCATTGTGATGCCAACATTTCCTGAAATGCAGGTGGAGCAAAACCGGATGGATATTATTGCTTTTCTGAAAACCCTTTAGGTTGCGAAGCAGAGTGAAGGTCGCGCATAACCTTCGGCACAAAGGGACTTGCCAAGTCCCTTTTTCTTACCATAATGCCGCGCTCTGCGGCTTGCTTCACAAGCTGGCAAACATTCGGAGAGATGGCTGAGTGGCTGAAAGCGCGCCCCTGCTAAGGGCGTATAGGCTAAAACCTATCGAGGGTTCGAATCCCTCTCTCTCCGCCACTGAATTCCGAAGCTCCTTCGGGTAAGCGTCAGGTGCGGATTATTACCACACGGTTCGACCGGGCTTTTCAGGGGGCTTCTTGTCTTATTACAGAATGACACTTCTTTCCTTGCTTTTTCTGACCGGACTTGTTGTTGCCGGATGCGATAATGGTGATGTTTCCCAGATTGAGTGGATGATTCCCATGCAACCATCTCAGGATGACCATAGCAGCAGCACGCTGGCTGATCAGGTACCGGCATGGGCTGTGCATGAAGGCATGAGCGTTGATATCAGCCTGCTCAGCAAACACAAGGCCAGGCGGTGGGATTATCATCTTGATGCCGATACTGTCGTAAAGCGCGATGATATGACGATTGAACTGCTTGGTGTGACGCACGGCCTTCGTGTTGACAAGAACGGGTATCGTGAAGATGACGATGTTGATAACCCTGCCGCATGGTTACGGATCATGAAAAAGGGACATATCATTTATGAAGGCTGGATGTACCAGAAATTCCCCGAATTATTTGGTCTTGATGATCCCGAGTGGTGGATCAGCATCAGGGCCGTTCAGCAGGTGCCTGCCAACAGGAGTAACACGTGATTAATTTTGAATATGCCCCTTGGGGGATGTATGTTGCTGCCATCATGTATGTACTGGGCAACGGTGTCTGGATGAACCACGCCGTGCGGCAGCGACGCTGGCTTGGCTGGTTGCTCTGGTTGCTGCTGGCAGCACTGATATTACTGGTGGCAGGCGCGATGGATATGCGCATGCAGGGCACGCAAGGCGGGCTGATGAACCACTTGCTGGCGCATGATCCGGAAAATCACTGGATTGTGCTTACCTTGTTTGCCCTGATGTCTGTGCCGGCAGCAGCCTGCGTCATGCTGCGCCAGTCACTGCAATGGACGCGACTGGCAGTTATCGCCCCCGCCTTGCTGATTTTTCTGTCGATGGGACAGCAGTTGGGCAATCCGCAGAATGATTATCTGCTGATCAGTATTGGCGTGACACTGGCTGTATGCGCCTCCTTATGGATGTGGCAGCAGGCGCTGGATGTTGAACCCGAACCCTTGCGCAAGAAGCATTCATGAAAAACGCTCAAAATATTGCCCATACGCTGATTGAGGCGATGCCGCACATCCAGCGTCTGGCTGGTCAGGTAATCGTTATCAAATATGGTGGTAACGCCATGGTGGACGAGGAACTGAAGTGGGGGTTTGCACGGGATATTGCCCTGCTTAAACAGATTGGCGTGAACCCTGTAGTGGTGCATGGCGGCGGCCCGCAAATCGGCAAAGTACTTCAGCAACTCGGCAA
>JALSZZ010000200.1 GCA_027075825.1 Mariprofundaceae bacterium
TGGCAATACGCACCAGTCCTGTCAGGCAGCCTGTATGCAAACTGGCATAGCAGCATTGCTTCACCGATTATTGGCCCGACGCCGACACAATCCGATTCCGGATACAGGATACCGGCAGCTACATTAGTGAACTTTACATTGAATGCGGATAAATTCTTCGGAGGCATGCGGGCTCAACTGTCAGTCCATAATCTGTTTGATAAACGTGATTGGCGTGGTGGTACAACACGGATACCTTATCCGCAGGAGGGTAGAAGTTTCTTGTTTACCGTAGGCTCTCAATTTTAGATATCGTTATGTACAGGCTTCTGTTCATTTGCTTGTCGGCATGCTTTATCGTATTTGCGCCCGATACATCGCATGCGGCAGGTATTGCTGTCATTAGCAATGTAGATATTGCCCCCTATCGCGAGGCTATCAAGGGGTTCCGCGAGCAGGTGAGATTGCCGATTCGCGAGTATCATTTGGGGGCAAAAAATGAGAATCTGGATGAAGTCAGGAGAGCTGTTTACGAGCAGCATCCTGAGCTTATTTTTACTTTGGGGAAGCAGGCGCTCTATTTCTCGCGAGAATTTGCAAGATCGGCGCCTGTTGTTTTTATTTTTGTTCTACACCCGGAAGATGAAAATGGCGAAGTTCAGGAATCGGGCATATCCATGATCATCTCACCTGTCCGACAGCTTGCTTCTCTCCTGAAACTTGTTCCTGGTGTGAAGAATGTCGGTCTTGTCTATGACCCTGGAAAAAGCAATTTTTTGATTCGACAATATCAATTGGCGGCAAGGAAAATGGGCGTTAATTTGCTGAGTCGGAAAGTGAATAATGCAGGCGAGGCGAGCATTGCAGTGAATGACCTGATGCAACGGGTCGATGCTTTCTGGATGATGCCGGATACGACCATCATGAGCAGCGCAAATTTTCGTCAAATGCTTGCGTTATCTCTGCAGTACAATGTTCCATTGCTTGGATTTGCAAGCAAGCAAGTTCGCGCAGGTGCGCTTTTGGGGCTGGGTTTTGAAAACGAGGAAGTTGGGATGCAGGCCGGAAAAATTGCGCTACGTATTCTGAGGTCTCGGAGCCATGAAGGCTTCTCCCTTTTTTTGTTCCCAGACCATGCAAATCTGTACATAAACAAAAAAACTGCCGAATTTATGGGACTGGATGTGCCGGAATCTCTTTACCAACAAGCGGCAAAAATCTATGAATAACCGGAGTCCCGTATGATGTGGAAGCTTCAAACTTTCCAGGCCAGAATTTTTGCCACCATTACTGCTTTAATGGCGTTTATGAGTTTAGGAATGGGGATCGTTATGGTTCAACAACAAACATCCTCATTACAGCGTGAACTCATAAATAGGGGAGAGCTCATCTCCAGGCACCTGGCTTATGGATCAGTGCTGAGTCTCCTGGTGCGTGATGAAACAGGTCTGCATGAACTTCTCAAGAAAGTGTTGCAGGAGCAGGATGTGGTTTATGCTGAAGTGTATGATCGGACAGGGGCCTTAATTGCTTCAGTCTTTTCCGGTGGTCGACAGGGGGCGGTTGCTTACGATGGAGATAAAGAGGTCGATACGCAACCCTTGGCAGAAAAGCACACTTGGGTGAAAGCAGAGTTTCGCGGAGAAAAAATTTATGAGTTTCGGGTGCCTGTGATTGACAGGAGTAGCGAATCAGGAGAGTTGCTGGTTTTTGGTGAAGAGTCGCAAGCGGTTGAGACGGTGCTTGGCCAGGTTCATGTTGGCATTGGCACGCTTCGAATCGAGGCGGCAAAAAAACACGCCATTCAAACCGGCCTGATCATTTTACTGCTGCTTATGTTTGTTGCTTTGCTTGTGGGTTGGTTATTGTCCCGTAGCCTGTCTCGTCCATTGTCACGCATGAATAAAGTGATTGACGAGATACGTGACGGGGCATCAGATAGACGGATTCAACTTTCCGGCCACGATGAAGTTGCTCGTGTCGCCCAGGCTTTTGATGCGATGCTGGATGCGTTGACAGAGAGAGAGGTGGCATTGGAGGCGGAAAGAATTACCACAAGGGCAATTCTGGATCATGCTTCGGAATCGATTATCCTTCTGGATCATTCAGGGAACGTTCTTGCCACTAACCCGTCTGCCTCAAAATTGTTTGGCTACTCAGGTGAAGAATGGAGTAAGCTGAGTGTTCACGATCTGGTTCCGGAAGAGGTCCATGTTCATCATATCAGATGGTTTTCTGAGGAGGTCAATGAAGGGAAACATAATATTTTTGGTAGGCTGAGGGAAGTTAGGGCTCGCCGCAAAGATGGCTCCACATTTCCGTGTGAGGTTTCTGTAAGCAGATTTGAGTTGGAAAATAGTCCTCGAATGTCAGTCTTTTTGCGTGATTTGACGGAGCAGAAGCAAGAGGAAGAGGAAAGGCAGCGTACCCAGCAACAAATGGAGCATGTGCAGCGCCTCGAAAGTCTGGGAGTCCTGGCTGGTGGGATTGCTCATGACTTTAACAATATTCTAGGCGCTATTATGGGTAATGCTGCACTGGCAGAACGTAAGATTCTGGATGATCCCCTAGGTGGCAAAGAATATCTTTCCAAAATTGTCAGTTCATCTGAGAAAGCAGCATTGCTGTGTAAACAGATGCTGGCCTATTCAGGTAAAGGCCAGTTTGTTATTCAGTCGATTGATCTTTCTGCCATGGTAAAGAGCATTACGTCGCTATTGGAAGTCTCGATTAACCGTGGCATTGTGCTCAAATACCATCTTGCAAAACAACTGCCTCTGATTGAGGCGGATGAATCGCAAATTCAGCAAATCATTATGAATTTAGTGATCAACGCCTCTGAAGCAATTGATGACAACAGTGGCGTTATTTCTGTTTCTACCGGGATGATGTACGCAGATAACAGCTATTTGTCCAGCGCTGTTTCGTCAGATCCAAATATCGAGGTCAGGGAAGGGCGCTACGTATTTCTTGAGGTGTCTGATACGGGGTGCGGGGTGGATAAGCAAACTCAACTGCGTATTTTTGAACCATTTTTCACGACCAAGTTCACCGGCAGGGGTCTAGGGATGAGTGCAATATTGGGGATTGTACGTGGCCATCATGGCGCCATTCATCTGTATAGTGAAAAAGGTCAGGGAACGACCTTCAAGATCCTGTTTCCTATCTCGGAGCACGATGAGACATTCACCATGCCAGAAGCAGATAGGGCAGATATCTCATGGCACCCATCGGGTACAATTTTGGTCGTGGATGATGAAGAGACCATCAGGGAGACAGCCGCAATGATGCTGGAAGATATGGGGTTTAAGACCCTTTTGGCAGGAGATGGACTGGAGGGTGTGGCGCTTTATCGGGAGCACCAAAACGATATTGTCGCCGTTTTGCTCGATATGACCATGCCCAAACTGGATGGCGTCGGTTGTTTCCGTGAGCTGAGGCGTATAAATAGAAACGTAAAAGTGATTCTCTCTTCCGGATATAGTGAGCAAGAGGCAACGGGCCGTTTTTCCGGTAAGGGGCTGGCTGGTTTTATTCAGAAACCTTATTTGCCGAATTTGCTTGAAGAAACCCTGAAAAGAATTTTGCCGTGAAACGGGTAGGCAATTGTGGTGAATGCCTTCTCTTCAGTTGGGTGCTTCAGATAGTGCGCGTTTGTTCTTTTTATCGAATGTTTCAGTCCTTGTGAGTGAGATAGAGAGCAAGTGACTGAAGGCTGGAGAGTTGGCATGATAATTGCTCGTTCTGTATTGTATGTTTACTCTGGATGTAAATGGCTCGGGTCACGCTGTATATCCCATTGCACGGGAGGTTGCCTCTCGGAGCAAGGGGTTTGAACATGTGTTTGGGCACCTGATCAGGGCGCAGGGGGCGTCATTATATCATCCTCCATCACGGGAAGATGTCATAAAATTGGCAGCTGTGATTAAAAGCCAGTTGTTTCAGGCTGGTCATCCGGATGTTGCCGGATTTTCTTCAGCCCGATTGGAAAGCACGCTGTCTTTGCTAAAGGCTCGCAGTTCGTACGCCAATTCACTTTTGACTGTCAGGCATGAGTCTTTGCCTGTTAGATCTGATGAAATTGGTGCGGTGGGGCAGTCTGTACCTCAGCCCGCCAGGGAGGAAAAAGCTGTTACAAGCTCACAGGGGGAGGGTGAATATATGCCCCTGATTCGTGAGGCTGCCGCGAAATACGGACTGGATCCTGATTTGATCCGCTCTGTTGTGGCAGTGGAAAGCAACTTCCGGGCTGATGCGGTGTCTCCTGTCGGTGCTCAGGGGCTGATGCAATTGATGCCCGAGACAGCAAGAGAGCTCGGTGTTTCGGATTCGTTTGATCCGCAACAAAATATTGATGCAGGAAGCCGTTATCTTGCAGGCTTACTGAAACGTTATCACGGACAGCTGCCGTTGGCGCTGGCTGCATATAACTGGGGGATGGGGAATGTTGAACGTCATCCGGATCGTATGCCTGAGGAGACCAGGCAATATATTGGCAGGGTGATGACACAAATGAACAGGACACAGGAGCCCGGGCTTATGGCCGGGAGGGAGGTAGCATGAGAGCAGGGCTGGCAATTGACCTTTCGCAAAAGATGGGGATTACCCCCAAGTTGACGCAAAGCCTGAAGGTGTTGGCGATGGGGCAAATGGAACTGGAAGGGTTTCTGGATGAAATGTTGCTGACGAATCCGCTGCTCGAAAATAAGACTCCGGCGCCGGATGATGTCAGCCTTGAGGATATTGCAGAGGCTCCTGCTGCCCGGCGTGAAGTCGCAGATGGTGATTCCCGTTGGGAAGATTATTATTTTTCCGGTCACCATGCCAGAGCAGCAGGCGAGCTGGATCAGGTCTCTGATATGGTTGATGAGGTATCATTAACACAGCGGCTGTTGGAGCAGCTTGAGTTGCAGCCGATGTCTGCTGCAGACCGGGCGATAGCCAGGGTCATTGTCAATGCGCTTGATGAGGATGGATTTTTCAGGGCTGATATTGACGAAATGGCGCATATGCTGCGGGTTGATGTGCAGCAGGTTCAGCATGTGCTTGAAACATACGTGCATCAGCTTGAGCCCGCCGGTATTGGCGCCCGTTCCACACTGGAATGTTTTCTGTTGCAGCTGGATGGTTCCACAGATGAAGATGATCTGGCACGTGAAATTCTCCTGCATTATGCCGACAATATCTCTTTGGAAGATGAACAGATGGCGGCATTGCTTGGAAGATCAGTGCAACAGGTGGCGAGCGCCCGGGCGCGACTGAAGCGCCTGGATCCTTTCCCGGGACATGAAATGCGCTCGGAGCAGCTGTATATCAGACCGGACATTGTTTTCAGCAAGGGTGAAAAAGGTGAATTGACGGCCGAAGTGATTGACCATTTCAGTAATCGCCTGGAGTATGTCAATCGCTGGAAAGGCGTGCGCTGGAACGATAAGGACAAGAATTTCATGAAACATGCCATGCAGGAAGCCAAGTGGCTGCTCAGCGCCATTAATCAGCGTATGACGACCATGGAAAAGGTGGCATTATGCCTGCTCGAACGCCAGAAGAACTATCTATTGTATGGTCCGCTTGGGCTACAGCCGTTGACGCTGATGGATGTGGCCAATGATATTGGTATGCATGAATCGACGGTATGCCGGGCGATCAGCGGGAAATATGCCAAGACACCGATAGGCCTTGTGGAGCTGAAATCATTCTTTTCCGCCGGACTGGCGACAAAGAACGGGGGCATGGTTTCGGTGCGCAAGGTTCAGGAGCATATTCGCATGTTTATATCAACCGAGCCACCGCATAAACCTATTTCCGATCAGGCAATTGCGGATCGGCTTGCAATGCAGGGCATCGTTGTCGCGAGAAGAACTGTGGCCAAATATCGCGAAAGCATGGGGATCCTGCCCACCAGCAAGCGTCGTCGCAGGCGTTAACCGGATTGATTGCCGCAAAAACAGGGGAGAGAGGTAATAATGTTTCATCAGTTTTTTCTTTCACGACAGCCAATTCTGGATCATCGATATAATGTTGTCGGTTATGAGTTGAATTGCCAGCAGGAGGGGCAGAACGGCCTCGTCGAGGCGCAGGTAAATGACAAGCGTGTCACTGCATTTCTGCTGGATATGGGTGTTGAGAAAATTTCCGGCGGCAAACAGGTGTTTCTGAAAGTTAACGCGCCTTTTATCCAGCAGTCATTCGCGGAGCTTCTGCCAGCCGAGCATATTAGTCTCATTGTTCCGTCTGCTGTGAGCAGACAATGTCCCCCGGAATATGCGGATGCGCTGGATGCACAGGGATATCCACTGGTACTGGACTTGCAGGATGGTGAGCTTCCCGATGCGCATTGGCTGGCACGAGCGAAATACATTCGCCTTCATGTCGATCAACTCCAGCTCATCACACAGTTTCGTTCGCGTATGGGGAATATGATTGTTTGTGGCGTGGAAGACTATGATAATTATCACAGCCTCAGCGCGTTAAGGATTGGTTATCTTCAGGGGGGGTTCTTTAGCAAGCCCGACCTGACCATAGAGCATCCTATCGGGCCTTCTAGGCTTTCTGTACTGCATGCCATGCAGCAGGTGGTGCAAGCTGAATCGCTGGAAGATATCGAGGCTGTGTTGCTACAGGATGTGGATCTTTCCTATCGCATGTTCAAATTGATTAACTCCGCAGCCTTTGGGTTCCGGCATGAAATCGATTCGATGCGTCAGGCTGTTGCCTTGCTCGGCAAGAAGCGAATTCAGCTATGGTTGATGGCTCTTTCATTCTCAGCCTTGAATGACGGAAAGCCTTCTGAGTTGATGCATATGGCCCTGGTACGCGGGCGCATGATGGAATTGCTTGCGGAACATGATGGATTTGAAGAAACGTCGGATGTGTTTCTTGTCGGTATGTTTTCACTGCTTGATGCTATGCTGGACCAGCCCATGGAAGCGATTGTAGAAACCATGACCTTGCCGGATACGGTAAAACGCGGTCTAACGGATCCGTATGATCGTTATGCTCGTGTGGTTCGGGCCATTCAGACCATGGAAAAGCAGGGCTGGGCTGCTGTGGTGGAAGACTTCCATGCCCTGGGGCTGAAAATCACCACAGTGAAGGCTATGTACTGGGATGCTGTATCATGGGCGGATGAACATGCGCTGCATTAAGCCGAATTAAGATCAGCAGGAAGCCAAAATGGCAGGCAGTGTGACGGAATCGAGTATTGCAACAAGATACCACAGGCATATTGCGCGGGTGCTGGATGACCTGGCGGATATGCGGAAACAGGTGCTTGCGACCTCTTTTGACGAGGTAGAAGTTCGACGTGGTTTCCGGCAGTTGGCATCCGGCATTGATGGCATGAAAGGTTTTGCGCAGGAATTTCATCATTCGGAGCAGTTCCTTACCTCATTGCTGAAACCATTGCTGGATGAGGAAGGGTATAAGGTTCTGCTGAATACCGGAAGCAGATCGGAGCAGGATCGGGCGCTGCTCCGTGCATCTGTGGAGCGGCTGCAGCAGCGTCTGTCCTGTGGTGTTAGCGAGACCCTGCTGAGCAAAACCCTTGAAACGATTTGCAGCAGGCTGGGGGAACAGCCTGCCGGAGAAAAGGCGGATATTGAAAGCCTGTTGCGGCTGTCGCTGAACTCGCTTGAACTGCATTTGCAGAAAGACGCAGTTATACGGGAGGGGTTCTACAGTTTCCTCGCTGCTGTCGAAGAAAGCCTGAAAACATTACGTGAGAATATGCCTGAAACGGCATCGCAGCTTGAAGCACTGGATATGCTGGACCATGCCTTACAGCGAGGGGTTCCCGCAGACCCGGACAAGATCACACATTTGCTTGGTGTGGCCGGAGATGCCGTGCGCCTGGCCGTACAACAGTTGAATCATGTTAATACCTCGATTCGCTCCAGTATTGAGGAGCAGCAGAGTATGATGGCAGTGCTTTCCGAACAATTGGATAAAGCGGAAGCGGAGGCGCGCAAGGATGCCCTGACACAACTGGCTAATCGTCGCCGGTTGAGTGAATTTCTGGAAGGACTGGGGGAACAGCCGGCGGTGTTGCTGTCGCTCGACCTGGATCATTTCAAACGTGTCAACGATACCTACGGGCATGAGGCCGGAGATGAAGTTCTGGCTTATGTTTCCAGGGTTTATCTGGATAACACAAGGGAAACCGATCTGGTGGCGCGTTATGGAGGAGAAGAATTCTGTATTATTCTGCCGGATCAGCAGATCGAGCATGCCAGGTCAATTGCCGAAGAAATCAGACAGGCTGTTGCACTACGGCCGGTGCATTGCTTGGGCCATGCGATTCCCGTGACGGTTAGTATTGGTGTAGCCAGGCGGAAGTGGGGAGAGCCGGTTCGTGAGTGGCTGGCAAGGGGAGACAAGGCATTATATGAAGCCAAGGAAAGGGGACGCAACCGGGTTGTTGTTAGCTGATTCCATCTGGGAGGGGACATGCGGCTGATTCAAAAAAAACTGGCCATAAAGATATTACTGGCAACCATCGGCATGGCCTTGATGGGTTTTTTGGTGATTTCCTACAATCTGCGAGGGTTTTCTCTGGATACTGCGCGCACGCAGGCTCAAATGGCAACTGACATTGCCGGAGCATTGCTGAGAGAGCAAGTGGAGAACGGGGCGGGCGCTCACTCCAAGTGGTTTAATCAACTCAAGGGCACCCTCAATATCGTGGATGTACATTTGGTTCGTTCCGACGCCCTGATTCGTGAGTATGGCAGGGGAGCGGGTGGCCTGCGGGCGCCTACGATACTGGAGCAGCGCGTGCTGCAGCGGGGGGTGGCTGAAGAAAGCCTTGAGGAAAATGAAAAGATAATCTTTTCCTATGCGGTGCCATTTACTGCTTCCGGCAAGGGCCGCGTGAATTGTCTGAAGTGCCATCAGGTTGATGAAGGCACGGTGTTGGGTGTGATGCAGGTGCAGCTTGATCTGACGCCGGTGCGTAGCGCTGCCCTGAAACATGCCGCTTTGCTGACCCTGTTGCTGGTTTTGGGAGGAGGAGCCTTTTTGTGGTTTCTGCTGCATATTATCAAACCCGTGCTATCAACTGTGCAGGAAATGGGAGGGTTGGTAGCCATGGCGAAAGAGGGGGACTTTTCCGGGCGATTGACAAGTCGGAATGATCATGATGCGTTGAGCATGGTAGCTTCGCATATTAACAGCCTGATGGAAACACTGGAGAGCAGTCTGCAAAATATTGCCAGCCGGGTCGATGCCCTGACGCCGCATGCGACGATACCGGTGGAAGGTAGCCAGCTCGACAAGACGATCCATGTTGTGGATGTATTGGCGGATGCAATTGCATTCAAGCAGGCGATAGAGGATGACTATAATATCGGGGAAGTGTATATGCGCCTGACGGAGACGTTGCGCAGCAGGTTTTCCATTAATCGGTTCTCTATCTATGAGGCGGATGAAGAAATAAGAGGGCTCAGGGCGATTGCGGTTGAGCATCCGCCTGAGGGGCAGGAGTTTTGGTGTGATGCCAGGATTATGAATAATAATCGCATGTGTCGGGCCTGTCGGACAGCGAGTGTTGTGGATTCCTTAAGTTCACCGGGTATATGCTCATACTTTCGTCCTGGAGAGCATTCCGATTTTCGCCATGTATGCTTTCCTGTGATGCAACAAGGCAGTGTAGGAGGGGTTTGGCAACTGATCTTCTCCAGGGAAGAACAGGACAAGGCCGGGGGTGTTTTGCCTGCCATTCAGGCGATTCTGTCCGAGGCTTCGCCTGTTATTGAATCCAAGCGCCTGATGCAGTCGCTGCAAGCCAGTATGATGAAAGATCCGATGACCGGATTATTTAACCGACGGTTTCTGGAAGAGTTTCTTGTGAACATTTCATCCGGCGCTGACCGGAGAAATACAAGTATTGGCATTCTGATGTGCGATGTGGATCATTTTAAAAGCGTTAATGACACCTACGGACACGATGTCGGAGATCGGCTGCTGGTGGATGTGGCGGAAATATTGAAAAAAACGGCGCGTAGCTCCGATCTGGTGTTTCGCCTTGGCGGTGAGGAATTCATGGTGGCACTGGTAGATGCGGATGAGGAGAAGGTTGTGGACGTTTCTGAGCGTTTACGCAAACGAATTGAGAATTATGAATTCAGTTCGCCCGACGGCGTCATGAAAAAAACCATTTCCATTGGTGTAGCAATTTATTCACTGCATAGTGATGATTTTACCGAATGTATGAAATTTGCCGATATCGCATTGTATGAGGCCAAGAATGGTGGTAGAAACAGAGTTTGCGTGTATGATGAAAAAAAGGCGAAAATGATGCCTGATGTCAGAGCCGAATGCTGATTTTATCGAGAAAGAAAGGAGAGTCGCTGTATATAGGTGACGATATCCAGGTGCAGGTAATAGAAATCAAGGGGGCTCAGGTTCGACTGGCCTTTGATGCGCCGGATGATATTCGTATCCAGAGGTTGGGAGCGGAACCCGATGGCAAGGGGGAAAAATCGCAGGAAGCATAATGTTC
>JALSZZ010000201.1 GCA_027075825.1 Mariprofundaceae bacterium
TGGTGCTGGTGTTCAATGCAGTGGAAGCAGGTTGGGCGATGTCCTGCTTGAAAAGAAAGAATCCCTTCCTAGCATGACGCCTTCGTGGCACTTCGTTGTGTGTTGAGGGTTTCATATTTTCATGTTTATGAGCATACCTGCGGGTCGGTTGTCAGCATAGCCGGATGCTATGGAACTGACTCTGTATGATCGTTGTGGATGCGTGAAACTTCGACTGCAATTATCACGGTCTGCCAGTTTTTGGAATGGAGTTTGTATGTTGAAAAAAGTATTGCTGCTGGCTTGCGCAGCGGCCTGTGCTGCGGCTGCCCCGGCTGTGACTGCGTCTGCAGCCAAAGCGACGGAATTAAAGCTGGGCTTTGTGGATTTGAAAGCGGGTATTGAAAACACCAAACGCTATCAGAATGGTTTTGCCCGCCTGCAAAAATTAAAAGATCAGAAAAAGGCAGAGCTGGATGCGCTCCGCAAACAAATTGATCAGGCTGAAAGTGATATCATGGGGCAATCCATGGCCATGTCACCGGAACGCCTGAGCAAGAAGCAAAACGAACTGAAGGAGCTTCGCAAGGCATTCACCCGCAAACAGCAGGATGCTCAGGAAGAGTTGATGGCGAAGAAGAATAATCTGGATGCCGATGTTTTAACCAGTTTTTATGAGGTGGTTCGTGACTATGGCAAGCAGGAGAAATATGATTTCATACTGCAAAAGTCATCTGTTTTTTATGCCGATCCCAAATTTGATATCACACCCAAGATTACAGATCTGCTGGATAAGAAAAAATAACCATGGCAGCGCTTTCGCTCTCTGAACTGAGCGAATTACTCCAGTGCACCACACCAGTAGCTGATATACCGGCCATTCATGGTGTAAACACACTGACTGCGGCACGGGCAGGCGAGGCATCTTTCCTGGCCAACAGGCATTACCTGCCGGATTTATTGACGACGCAGGCATCTGTCGTGCTGGTTGATCAGGCAACGCAGGCCCGTTATAGCGGGCAAACCAGCGCTGTTTTACTGGCCTGCGAAGATCCGTATCTCGCCTTTGCCCGGCTGCAACGCCATTTTCATCCACAACCGGCAAGCAGCGGTCAGCGCCATCCTGCGGCAGTCATTGCAGCCAGCGCGCAACTGGCTGATGATGTAGATGTTGCCGCTGGCGCAGTGATTGGTGAGGGCTGTCAAATTGCAACGGGCTGCCGGATTGGTGCCGGTGCTGTAATCGGTCGGCATTGTCAGCTTGGTGAAGGCTGCCTGATCCATCCTCGCGCGGTGATTGCTGATGGCTGCCTGCTGGGCAAGCGCGTGATTCTTCAGCCTGGTGCCGTGATTGGCTCTGATGGTTTTGGTTATGCGTGGGATGGCAAAGCGCATGTGAAAATCCCGCAAACGGGGATTGTCGAGCTTCATGATGATGTGGAAATTGGCGCCAATACCTGTATCGACCGTGGCGCACTGGGCAATACAGTGGTGCATCAGGGTGTCAAGATTGATAATCTGGTGCAGCTTGGCCATAATGTCGAAATCGGTGCCTGTAGTGTGCTGGTCAGTCAGGTCGGTATTTCCGGCTCAACGCAGATTGGACGCGGTTGCCAACTGGGGGGTCAGGCAGGGGTAGCCGGGCACTTAAGCATTGGCGATGGCTGTAAGGTGGCCGCTCAAAGCGGTGTAATCGGCAACCTTGAGGCTGGGGGTACCTATGGTGGCACGCCTGCTATTCCTCACCGTATATGGTTGCGCAGCATGGCCTTGCTGAACCGCCTGCCGGAGCTCTTCAGAAAAAATAAAGCGTAGAAAACGACTGTCTTCCCTGCTTTTTCGGGACGTCGCTTGCAGTTGACTACGATGCTTTCACGGCAACTATGTACATGCGAAAGATGCAGGTATTGCGCTCTTTCCTCTAATACAGACTCAGAAGGTGTTTATGTCTCTGAATATTGATGATATTCTCAGTTATTTACCGCATCGCTATCCTTTTTTACTGGTTGACCGGGTGCTTGATTACGAACCGGAAAAGTCCATTCGAGCGCTCAAGAATGTCACCGTCAATGAGCCGCATTTTACCGGACATTTTCCCGATGCGCCGGTGATGCCAGGGGTGTTGATCGTCGAAGCCATGGCCCAGGCTGGTGGCATTCTTGCCTTTCATTCAGCACCCAAAGATAAGGAATATCTGGTATATTTTACGGGTATTGATGATGTGCGTTTTCGCAAACCAGTACGCCCTGGTGATCAACTGATTTTTGATCTTAGCTGTTTGCGGCGGCGTGGCCATATGTGGCGTTTCAAAGCAGAGGCACGAGTGGATGATCAGCTGGTATGCTCCGGCACGCTGATGGCCACCCTGATGCCAAGGGAAGATGCATGAATAGCCAGATTCACCCCACTGCCATTATTGCAGACGGGGCGAACATCGGTGATAACGTGCGTATCGGCCCTTATTGCGTGGTCGATGAGCATGTCGAAATCGGTGATGGCTGCCAGCTGTATTCCCATGTTGTAATCAGCGGACATACCCGCATTGGTTGTCGCAACCGCTTTTTTCCGTTTTGCAGTGTTGGCCATGAGCCACAGGATCTGAAGTATCATGGCGAAGACTCCGTCGTTATGATCGGTGATGACAACACCATTCGTGAAAATGTCACCATCAACCCCGGCACTGAGGGTGGCGGCATGCTCACCCGCATTGGCAATAACA
>JALSZZ010000202.1 GCA_027075825.1 Mariprofundaceae bacterium
CCCCTGATTATAGTGGAGGTAATCTCTATGCAACTATCCATTACCGGACATCACGTAGATTTAACGGATGCATTGAAGCAGTATGTGGAAGACAAGCTTCAGCACCTGAAGCATTCTTTTGATCACGTTGTCGATGTTCATGTGGTGATGTCGGTAGAAAAATATCGTCAGCGCTGTGAAATCAGCATGCAGGTCAGCGGTGTGAATATTCACGCCAGCAAGGAAACTGAAGACATGTATGCCTCTATTGACGGCGTGATTGCCAAGCTGAACCGTCAGCTCAAGCGCTATCGCTCCAAATTGCGTGATCGCCATGCCAGTCAGGCACGGCAGGGTCGCAAAATCGAAGTGGCTCACCGCATTCTCGGTGTCAGCCAGAGCGAAGAAGAGCTGGATGAAAGTTATCAGCCAACATTCGACGATCACCGCACCATTGAGGCTCTGCCGATGTCGGTTGATGAAGCAGTGATGCAGATGGAACTGGAAGAAAAGCGTGATATCATTTTCTTCACCAATATTGCCACCGATACCCTGAATGCCATGTATCGCCGCCCTGATGGTGGTCTGAGCTGGATCGAACCGAAAGCCTGAGCGTACACAGGCGAAAATGATGAAACGCTACCCGGAAACAGATCTCAGGAGTCATCCTTGATCGCCTTGTTCCGGGTAGCTTTTGTGTTTTTTGTGATCCCCGTAGCTGTGTGTGGAAGGCTTCCGTGGTGAGGAATTGCATGGGCGGGATTTTCTCCACGACCGTCTTCAGGCCTTCTTTTTTTCATGATGACATCGCCGTTAATTCCTGCTGAACGAATCATCCCTGCTTCCCATGCAGGCAGCAAGCGCGCGGTGATGACAGGGCTGGCCATGCTGTTTCATGCGCTGGATGAAGATCAGGTGCTTGAGGCAGTGATGGCCAGGGAAAAGCTTGGGAGTACGGGAATTGGTTATGGCGTAGCGATTCCACACGCCCGCCTGAAAGGGCTTTCCGCTCCGCTTGTGGCTGTCGCCAGGCATCATGATGGCATTGATTTTGACGCTATTGACGGTGAACCGGTGTTTATTGTGGTCATGCTGCTCGTTCCTGAAGACAGCACCTCGGAGCATTTGAAATTACTGGCTCGCTTTGCACGCGCTTTGCAGCAGGAAGCGTTTCGCTCGTCTCTGTTGCAGGCCGCTGATGCCGAAGCAATGGCACAATGCTTTGTTGACGCAGGCTTTGTCGCCGATGGCTGAGCCGTGTGTCTGCCTTGAGGAATTGCTTGCTGAGCATGCTGCGGCTTTGCGTCTTCGTCTGCTTGGCGGCGAAGCCGGTCTGCAGCGGCTTGTTAACAGCCCCCGGCTGCAAAAACCCTCGCTCGCCTTCGCTGGCTTTACAGCGCATATTGATGATTTCTGCATGCAGGTGATCGGCAAAACTGAAATGGCTTATCTGGCAACGCTGCCGTCAGAACGGCAGTTACAGGTGATTAACGGCTTTTTTGATTTGCGCGTTGCTGCTGTTGTTATCACGCATCATATGCCGTTTCCTTCATACTTTCTGGATGCTGCGCAACGAACAGCGACTCCCCTGCTGACATCTGCTCTTTCCTCTGCTGATTTTATGATTAACATGACGATGATTCTTTCCAAACGACTGGCCCCCGTGGTCAGCCAGCCGGGGGTGTTTCTCGATATTTTTGGTCAGGGTGTTTTGCTGCGTGCGGCAAGCGGGCTTGGCAAAAGCGAAGTTGCGCTTGAACTGATCACCCGGGGGCACCGGCTGGTGGCTGATGATACCGTAAATTTTCGTCGTGAATCAGCAGATGCCCTGGTCGGACGTTGTCCTGAACTGTCTCAGGATATGCTGGAAGTGCGCGGTATTGGCCTGGTGAATGTGCGGCATCTTTTTGGCTCGTCGGCCATTACCCGTTCAAAGAAGGTAACGCTGGTCGTCCGTTTTATCCAGTACAAGGATTTTGAGCATGACCGTATTTCATCGCCCTGGAAGCAGGAAACGATTCACGGCGTTCATATCCCGATGGCTGAACTACCCGTCTTGCCTGGTCGTTCGCTGGCCGTACTGGTCGAGGCTGTTACGCGTATTCATATTCATCAGCAACAGGGTGATGGTGACGACAGGGGAGACTTTCTTGCTCGTATTGATGCTGTTGCAGCAGGGGGGTAATCATGCATGATTCAGCTATGGTGATCGTGGTCACCGGTCTTTCTGGCGCGGGAAAAAGCACAGCCTTGCATGCGCTTGAGGACATGGGCTTCTTCTGCACCGATAACCTGCCTGTGGCGATGCTGGAAGCGTGGCGACATACGATCAGTCAGTCGGAACATCAGGCGGCAGTGTGCCTGGATATCCGAAGTTTCAGGGGGGGAGATGTCCACGCACCGCGCCTGCCTGAACTGACCTCCGACTGGTTGACGCTGTTTATTGATGCTGATGATGAAACCCTGCAACGACGCTTTTCCTCATTGCGCCGTCGCCATCCTTTTTCTGCCGATGGTCTGCCACTGATGCAGGCTATTCAGGCTGAACGTGAGGCGCTGCAAGGCATTCGTGAGCAGGCTGATCTGGTGCTGGACAGCTCGACGCTTAACCCTTACGAGCTGTCAGATCTGGTGGAAAGCTTCTGGCTGGAACAAAACCGCATTGAACAATATGATCGTCAGCCCTTATGCTCGCTGTACTCCTTCAGTTATCGTCGCGGCCTGCCCAAGGCGGCGGACATGGTGCTTGATGCGCGTTACCTGCCCAATCCGCATTATATTCCGCAACTGGCGCAGATGACGGGAAAAGATGCCGAGGTTCAGGCGTTTTTCGCCCAGTATCCGGAAGTGTCAGAGTCCATCAGTCATATTGAACAATGGCTGAGCTTTCTCTGGCCTCGTTTGAAGCGAGAGCGCAAGCAGTATTTCACGCTGGCGATTGGTTGCAGTGGTGGTCGTCATCGTTCGGTGTTTTTGGTCGAATCGGTGGCCCGCTGGATGCGTGAGGATGGCAGGTGCTCACCGATTGTCGTACACAGAGAACTATCATGATTGGAATTGTCATTATTGCCCATGCCAAAATGGCCAGTGAGGCGAAAAAAGCCGTTGAGCATGTGCTTTCAGAACAGCCGCTGCTGGTGGCAGTGGATATTGAAAACTCGGATGATGTTGATAGCGCGATGGCAGCGATTTCACAGGCGATTCGCCAGTGTGATACAGGCAGCGGGGTGCTTGTTTTCGCGGATATGTTTGGTGGTACGCCCTGTAATCTGGCGCAATCCAGCGCCAGGGATTGTCATTGCGAGGTTATTTCGGGCTTTAACCTGCCAGCCCTGATCAAGGCGACATCGGAACGAAAATCGACAACGGATTTGCATGCGCTGGCTACTGCTACGGTGGCCGGTGGCCGGCAATACATGTGTGTGACATCTGATTTTATGCAGGGTGGGCAGCGTGCCTGAATGCCAGGTGACCATTTGTAACCGGCTGGGACTGCATGCCAGGGCTTCGGCGCAACTGGTTAAACTGGGCAGTCATTTTGATTGTGATATTTATCTTGGCCGTGATGATATGGAAGTAAATGCCAAAAGCATTATGGGTGTGCTGTTACTGGCCGCGCCTGTGGGCAGTACGCTGACGCTGCGCACGGAAGGGGTGGATGCGGATGTTGCCATGCGGGTTATCGCTGAACTTTTTGCCAACAAGTTTGGTGAAGACGGCTAAGGCATCAAAGCTTGCGCGCGGAATCCGGGCTGATGGCTGACCGGCGTTTGTATGGACGGGCTGCCACGGGTAGCTGTGGTGTTGTGATTGGCCAGGCTCGCACATTACTGGCCGGAGAATCGCCGGTTCCCGAGTTGTATATCAGCGCAGAAGATGTGGCAGAGGAACAATCACGGCTGACACATGCACTGACGCTGGCAGTGGACGAAGTGGCAAAAGAAATTGAATCGCTGATGCATTCGGAGCATCACGAGGTTGCCGCCATTATGGAAGCGCATAAGCTGATGCTGGAGGATGAGGAATTTATCGCCGGTATCCGCAGGCTGATCAGCGAGCAGAAGATCAATGCGGAGTGGGCCATCCACCAGTATCTGAATCAGTTACGCCAGGCCTTTTCGGATGTCAGTGATGACTATCTGAAAGAACGGTTTCAGGATATATGGCATATTGGTCAGCGTCTGCTGCAAAAGTTCCACAGAAACACATCGACGATGATGAATGAACAACAGGTGGCGGCCTGTGATTCTGCCATTCTGGTGACGCATGACATCAGTCCTGCCCATGTTATCATGTTCTGGCGAATGGGGGGGGCGGGCATTATTGTTGAGCAGGGAGGAGCGAACGCCCACAGTATGATTGTGGCACGCGGCATCGGCTTGCCAATGTTAATGGGTGTGGATTTTCCTGCGTTTAGCATCAGGGATGGTGATGATATTATTCTGGATGCAGAGCGCTGTTGCTTTATTGTCCATCCGCAAGCCAGTGATCTGGCCGAATACCGCCGTTTTATGTCGGCACTTGGCGTGATTGCCAAAGATCTCGGCTATTTTGCCACTCAGCCATCGTGCAGTAAGGATGGCCATCACATGGCTCTGATGGCGAATATTGAATTCAGTGAAGAGTTGGTGGCTGTCCACCGCTGTGGCGCTGATGGTATCGGGCTGTTTCGCACTGAATTTATGTTTTTGCGCGACTCACAGCCACCCGATGAAGAACGTCAGTACCAACAATACCGCGATATTGTTGAACAATTGAATGATCGCCCATGCACTTTTCGGCTGCTGGATATCGGTGGCGACAAGCCCGCCATGTTCCAGCGTCTTACCGGTATGGAAACAGAAGAAAATCCGGCCCTGGGCGTTCGTGGTATCCGCTTGCTGCTGGCTAATGAAGATGTATTGCGCACGCAGTTGCGCGCATTATTGCGTTGCAGCGCCCATGGCAGGATGCAGATTATGATTCCGATGGTGAATCAGCCGGAAGAAGTCATTGCTGTTCGTCAATGCATGCAGCAATATGCTGATGAACTGGGGATGAGCAGTGCATTACCATTGGGCTGCATGATCGAAACGCCGGCTGCGGCACTGATCGCTGATGAACTGGCCCGGGTATCGGATTTTTTTTCCATTGGCAGTAACGACCTCATTCAGTACACACTGGCAGCAGACAGGGACAGCGTGCGTTGCCGTGAGTATTATGATGCCAGTCATCCGGCCATTTATCGCCTGATTGAGATGACGGTACGGGCTGCCAGGCAGGCCGGTATTCCTGTTGCCGTCTGTGGTGAGCTTGCGGGTAATACCGAATGGACGGAAACTTTTCTCAATTTTGGCGTTGATTCGCTTTCCATGGCGACGCACAGGGTGCTGGCTGTCAGAAACCTGCTCTCCCGGTTGCGCTACATGCCTGTGCAGGCATAAAAAAAGCGGGAGATGACTCCCGCTTTTCTTCATGCAGGTAATCGCTTATTTCAGTGGACGAAGTTCGACGCGGCGGTTTTTCGCTCTGCCTTCCTCTGTCGCATTATCGGCAATCGGCATGGCTTCGCCATAGCCTTTGGCCTGCAACCGGGAAGCATCAATACCATGCGAAATCAGATAGGCCATGACACTGTTGGCGCGCTTGTCAGACAGCTTGAGGTTGTAAGTGGCGCGGCCACGGCTATCTGTGTGGGCTGCAACTTCAACGCGAAGTGTCGGATTGTCCTTCAGTGTTTTCACGGCGGCATCAAGTGTTGTTCGGGATGCAGGTTTGAGTTCGGCGCTGTTGGTTTCGAAGAACACACCATTCAGTGCTATCACGGCTGGCGGCACTGCGGGTGCTGGTGCAGCTTTGGGGGCAGGCTTGGCAACAGGTTTGGGCTTGTTGCATGTGTTCTGCGTTTTTTCGTAAGCCTGTTTGGCGTACTTCACGGCATCAGCAGCGAGTTGGGCATTTTCATCCGGGTGATAATGCTTTTCATCGAACTCATGCGCTGCATGGTACAGACGGGCTACGGCTTTTGCCTGGAGCGCTGGCGTACAGGTTTCTGCACCGGCATTGCGCGCTTTTTCGATCCACATGCGCGCTTCATCAAGCTCGCTGATCTGGGTAGAAGGGCCTGTTGTTGAGCAGGCGGAAAACAATGCCGCGCTGCCGACAAGAACAAGAGCGTGTTTCAGCTTCATTTGGCACCTCCGGATTTGGCTGCTGCCTGTTCAGCCAGCGTCATAAAATAACCGGCAACGCCGATGTCGTGCTGTGATTTTTCTTCATCAGCGATACTGGCATATTCGCGCGCCAGGTGGGCATAATAATCATTTTTGCCCTGAAGCTGTTGCTCAAGTGCTGCCGTGCGATCTTCAATACTGTTGAAAAGGCTGCCTGCCATGGCCGGAGAAGCCGCCATGCACAGAGCTGCCAGAAACAATAAACGTTTCATTCTTCACACTCCTTTTTCAGATATCATGAGTCACTTGCAAAACGTTTTGTCAGCGTCGCTTCGGCATTTTGAAGTGGCTCGGTGACGTGTCATACGTCAGTTGCCGGGAGATCTGCCATTGCATGGTTTTCCCCCGGCTTCGATGCTAACGGTCAGTCTGCCTATGACAACAGGACAAAAATCACAACCAGCCTTGCGCTTTCTGGCTCCATTCTCCTTTGGGGTAATTATGGCCCAGCAGCAGGGCAACGTCGTGCGCCTGTTTTTTCATCTTCAGGGCATCATAACTGGCAGCCAGATAATACAGCGCCTGTTCGATGGCCGGGCTGTTCTGATAGTGTTGCAGTACATTCTGGAAGCGATTAACGGCGGCCACAAAGCGATGTTTTTCAAAATAAAACTGGCCGACGTTGAGTTCATGTGCCGCCAGCAGGTTGTTCAGTTGCTGAAGCCGGGTTTTTGCTTCTGCTGCGTAGGGTGAGGCAGGAAAATCACGAATCAGTTCCTCAAATGCCTTTCTCGCTTCCAGTGTGGGTGCCTGCTCCCGGTCAGGTTCTGCCCGTTGCTGATACCAGGACATGGCCAGCATATACTGCGCATAAGCCAGGTCCGGGTGGCGGGGATGGCGTTTTTTGAAGCGTTCAGCCAGTACCTGCGTCAGTTCCAGGCGATCGCCTTTGTAAGTCGCATAAATGCGCAATAATTCCGCGCTGCTGGCATAATCACTGTAGGGATAGCGGTTGATGAAGCGCTCCAGAAACACATCGGCCTCGTCATAAGCGCCATCATCCACCATGGTTCTGGCTTTTTCAAAATCGGCTTTGGCTGATTCATGCATGGTTAACGGCGCTTTGGCGCAGGCGGCGAGCATGCTCAGCATGGTGATAAGCAATAAAAAATGATTCATGGCGGCAGTATAGGAAGAAGGGGGCGCAACTCAAGCGGGCACAAGGTCTTATGATGCCATATGCAGTGGCTGTTTTTAGCAATATATCCTGACTTCTCATTGTGTTCATGGTTGTTCGTTGCTACACTGGCCCCGTGTGCGATCTGGTAATCAATAAACGGAAACGGACGCTGCTCGTGGGTCTGTTGCTGTTCCTTGTCGTGGTCAGTCAGGCGAAGGCGGGAACAACAGCGGAAGAGGAGCGGCGCATGGGCATTGGCAGCAAGCTGTTTCCCAGTATCGTATCGGTCGATATGGGACTGAAAACAAAGCTTTCGCCGAAAACCCATGCGCTTCACCTGGCGTTTGTTTATCGCCAGCGTCCGGCGACGCTGGGCAAGCATCTTGCGCTGTTAAGGCATCGGCTGAAGACTGTTCGAAAAATACCGGTGGTCATGGAGACCATTCCCTTGCAACGACTGACAGATCAGGGCGAGGTACCTTTTGTGTCGGCTGTATTTATCGCTGACAAGCTTTCTGATGAAGATCTGACAGCCTTGCTGAAGATCACTGCAAAGCGTCATCTGGTGACCTTTTCGCCTTTTGAAGGTGATGTGCAGCGCGGTGTCGTTGCCGGTTTGTATATCAGCAGCAGAATTCTTCCCTATATCAATATCCACGCGGCAAAAACGGCTGGTGTCGTGTTCCACCCGATGTTTCTGAAACTGGCACGTCATTATGAATAGTCTGATTGAACAATACAATAACACCCGCTTTACGTTGCTGGCGCTGGTCAACACTGTTGTGCTGGTGTTGTCGGCGCTTATTTTATTGCTGCTTTATGCTGACTGGCACTGGAACAAATCGGACAAACTCAGGGTGCAGGAGCAAACCAAGGCGGATTTATTGCTGATGAGCAGCAAGCCGATGCTGGAGTCTTTGCTGACGCGCGGCGACCGCGAACATATCAGGGCTTATGCGAATGAGTTACTGAGCCTGCGCGAACCGAATACGGATACACCATTGCTGCTGGGTATCAGTGTAGAAAGCATGATGGATGGCGAAATTGTCCACGAACTGGCCATCGACAAAAAATCAAAGCCGTTTATTGCTGAAGATGCGCTGTTTAGTAATGACGAAGAACGTGCCATGCTGGGAGCCGTGCGTCTGTATTATAATGATGCCCTGTTCAAAAAGATGCGACAGCGGGAAATGGAGGAACTGGCCAGTCTGGCTGGTGGCTTTGCCCTGCTGATGCTGATTCTTACGGCGCTGATTGATTATCTGTTGCGGCCACTGCGTCAGCTGGTCAGGCAGCTGCGCCAGCTTGATGTTGAAAAAGCCTATAGTCTGTCCGGTCTTAAAGGCACAAAAACCAAAGAAGTGGTGATGCTGCATCAGGCGCTGGAGGATTTGCTGAAGGAATTGCAGCACCAGCGGGATAATCTGGAGCAGCGCGTTGCCGCGCGTACTTCCGATTTGCTGCGTGCTGTCGAAGCGGCCAGGGCAGCATCGCAGGCAAAAAGTGAGTTTCTGGCCAATATGAGCCATGAAATTCGCACGCCGATGAACGCTATTATTGGTCTGACCCGCTTAACCCTGGAAGAGCAGGGACTTTCTCCGAAGACTCAGGAATATCTTTCTACGGTTGTCAACTCCTCAGAAAACCTGCTGGGTATTATCAACGATATTCTCGACTTCTCCAAAATTGAGGCTGGCAAGCTGGAAATTGAGCATGTGCCATTCAGTCTTGTGGATATTCTTGATACGCAGGCTGATTTGTTTCGCGATCGTATTGCCCGTAAAAACATCGAATTTATTGTCGGGGCAAAACATGATACGCCAAAAGCACTGATCGGCGACCCTTTGCGTATTAACCAGGTTCTGACCAATTTGCTGGCCAATGCGGTGAAATTCACTGAGCATGGTGAAATTTCACTGACTGTCTCCTGTATCGAACAGGCTCCCGGAGAAGTAACGCTGTGTTTCTCTGTGCGCGACTCGGGGATTGGTATTCCGTCAGAAAAGCAGGCGCAATTGTTTGATGCCTTTTCCCAGGCGGACAGCTCGACCACACGGCGCTATGGTGGAACAGGTCTGGGACTGACGATATGCCAGAAGCTGGTTGAACTGATGGGGGGCAGTATCAGGCTGGAAAGCGAACAGGGCAAGGGCAGTACTTTCAGCGTTCATCTTCCGCTTGGTCTTCAGTCTGATCATGGCATGGATGCATCGGCTATTGCGCCACCAGCCTTGCATCACCTGCGCGTCCTGCTGGTTGATGATAACGCAACGTTTCGCGATGCCATGCGTGAGATGCTGGAATCGTTCACGCTGACAGTGGAGACGGCAGACTCCGCTGAACAGGCTTTGCGCATGCTCAGGGCCAGGCATGGCACGGATGATGCTGTCCAGTTGATGCTGCTTGACTGGCTGATGCCCGGCATGGATGGTCTGACGTTATTGAAAACCATTCGTCAGGATCACGATCTGGCCTCACTGCCGGTGGTGATGATGACAGCCTGGGGCAAGGATGAGGAACTGCAGCAGGCCATTCAGCAGGAAGCAGCGGCCTTTCTTGGCAAGCCTCCCCGTCAATCCATGTTGTATAATGTGATTGTGGATGTCCTTGGTGAACAGCAGACTGAGGACAGGCAACAGCCAGAGAAAATAACAACCAACATGGATTCGCTTCAGGGGCTGCGCCTGCTGCTGGTTGAGGATAATGAAATTAATCAGATGGTTGTGCAAGGCATGCTGGGCAGCAATCATATCCATATGCGTATCGCCAGTCATGGGCAGGAAGCGCTGGATATATTGCAACAGGAAGGGCCGGATGCCTTTGATGTGATTTTGATGGATGTGCAGATGCCTGTGATGGGCGGCTATGAGGCGACGGAGAAGATTCGCCAGATGCCGGGGTTCGCAGAGATCCCCATCATTGCCATGACCGCACATGCCATGGCAGGTGACCGGGAAGATTGCCTGAAGGCAGGCATGAATGATTACATCAGCAAGCCGGTGGATGCTGACAGGTTTTATGCTGTGCTTGAACGATGGTACCGTCCGCGTCAGATGCAGAACATGAAACGTTCTTCATCAATAGCATACGAAGGGGAGGTCAAACGCATTCTTCCTGCATATA